>NZ_CAPDXS010000080.1:0-6134 GCF_948601915.1 uncultured Acetatifactor sp.
TGCTGTCATCCGATATACGTGATTTTGGATAGATTGATACATATTTTGGTGAAGGAAAGGAGCCGGTGAGATGGGGGAAAGAAATGCGCAGGTGGGCATCATAACGTTCCACTGTTCGAATAATTATGGGGCCATGCTCCAGGCCTATGGGCTGAAACGGTTCCTGAACGGCAAGGGGATAGGGACGGAGATTGTCCGCTATGAACCGCCCTATATGACAGGCCGCCACTGGTGGATTCCCTATGCCCCCATTCAGGGGCTGAAGGGCCGTATATGGGGGTTGTTCCATATGTGGAACGGCTTCCTGGCCCATATGCGGGTGCGGGAGGAGTTTTCCAGGCAGCGGGCCAACATGGAGCGGTTCCGCAGGACTTACCTGCTGGAGCCGGGCCAGCGCAAGGCCCTGTCCGTCAGGGGGCTTAGGAAGCTCACCTACCGGTGCTATATCGTGGGCAGCGACCAGATATGGAACCCGGCCATCACCTGCGGGCTGCGGAGGGCCTATTTCGGGGCTTTTCAGGCCAGGGGGAAGGAGAAGGTGATTTCCTACGCCGCCAGCTTCGGCGGAGCGTCCATTCCTGACCGGTATGACGAAAAATTCGGGAGGCTGGTGAGGCATGTGGACGCCCTGTCCGTCCGGGAGGAAGCGGCCATTCCTTATGTAAAGAGATTTTACGAAGGGGAGGTGGCCGCGGTGCTGGATCCGGTGTTCTTCCTGGAGAGGGAGACCTGGCAGCAGGCGGAAAAGGCCCCGGAGAAAAAGGGCTATATACTGGTGTACGTCACGGAGGGCAACCGGAGGATGGCGGAGTACGCCGGGAAGCTGGCCCGGGAGAAGAAGCTGTCCGTGGTGGAGGTGCGGGCCGGGCTCCAGGGGGCCGATCAGGGCTTCGACCTGGACGTGACGGCCGGCCCGGCGGAATTTCTGGGGTACATCCACCATGCGGACTATGTGGTGACCAATTCCTTCCACGCGGTGGCGTTCAGCATCATTTTTCAGAAGAAGTTCCTGGCCTTCGCCCACAGCAGCTTAAGCGCCAGGCTGCAGAACATTCTGCGGATTCACGGCCTGGAGGACAGAATCTGTGGGGAGGGCGACAGGGATATCGACGCCCTGGTGGACTGGGGGGAAGTCCGGCGGCGGACGGTGGAGGCCTCCCGGGCCTCCGGGGAGTTCCTGCTGGGGAACCTGCGGGGGATCTGGGCAGTTTGAGGACGGGGCGGATTCTGCCGGGGGCGGCGTGTACATGAAAGGGGCGGGAGCGGGGATGGAGCTATATCGGAAGAAAGAGGAATGCTGCGGCTGCGGCGCATGCGGGGACATATGCCCTGTGGGCGCGATACGGATGGCCATGGACGGAGAGGGCTTCCTGTATCCGGAAATCGACGAAAAAAAGTGCATAAAATGCGGGAAATGTGAGCGGACATGTCCTATAAGAGAAGCATCCCACGGCGGGGACGCATCTCACGGAAATCCCGGGAAAGCGGAGAACTCTTATTTCGGCATCCGGGCCAGGGACAGAAATCTGCGCCTGGCCAGCTCCTCCGGCGGCATGTTCCCGCTGCTGGCGGACTATGTGCTCCGGCGGCAGGGGGTGGTCTACGGAGCTGCTTTTGACCAGCATATGAGAGTGGCGCACCGAGAGGCGTGCGGCGGGGAAGAGCTGGACGCCCTGAAGCGGACGAAATATGTCCAGAGCGACCTGACGGGAACCTATGGCCGCATCCGGCAGCGGCTGGCGGAGGGCAGATGGGTGCTGTTCGTCGGTACGCCCTGCCAGGCCCATGCCCTGAGACGGTTCCTGGGGAAAACATGGCCGAAGCTAATCGTGGCGGACCTGGTCTGCTATGGCGCCCCTTCCCCCGGCATCTGGGCCTCCTATGTGAAGTGGCTGGAGCGGAAGCGGGGCGGCAGAATGACTGCGTTCTCCTTCCGGGACAAGAGGGCGGGGGACAACGGACATACCTGCGCCTATGTGGTAGACGGGAAAGAGTATGCCGGAAGCCTGAATTCCGATATGTTCTGCAGGATGTACTTCACGGATCATATCATCCGGCCCTCCTGCCATGCCTGCGGCTATTGCACCGTGGACAGGGACAGCGATTTCACCCTGGGGGACTTCTGGGGGATCGAGAAGGCCCGGCCGGACATGGACGACGGTTTGGGCACCTCCATGGTCATCCTCCACACCGACCTGGCCAGGGAAATCTGGGAGGAGATGAAGGGGGAGGCGGACTGGTTCCCCTGCGGCCGGGAGGACGTGCTGCAGCCAAGGCTGAAAGGCCCCACCCCTGCGGCGGCAGGGCGGGACAGGTTCATGGGTCTGTACCGGAGGCTGCCCTTCGGGCTGTTCGTGGATTGGTTCCGGCTGAATCTGTCATGGAGAGAATTACAGAGGCGGCTGACGGGAGGAAGAGGCGGGAAATGAGACGGATACGGAATTCGGAGGAAAGCGACATGAGGGAAATGTTCAGATACCTGACAGGCATACTGGAGAAAAAGGAGCAGAGGACCTGGAAGCTGTACGCGGCTTTCAGCCTGGTGAGTCCGGTGGTGGACATCTTCAGCTTTTCTGTCATCATCTACATCATCAACAGGGTGGTGCAGGAAAACCGGGCATCCGATAGACTGATAGCTTTTACGCTGTTCATGATACTGTTGTCCCTGCTGAAATGCCTCTTCGAGCTCTATAAGAGCAGAGTCTCCAACCGCTTCGTCTACAATGGAGCCCAGAAACTGTCCATGAAGATCTACGAGCTGCTGATCAAGGAGGATTTGGGGGAGCACAGCAAAAAAAGCGCCATGCAGGCCCTGAACATGGTCCGCAACGATACCACCAGCTGCATCCAGATCATCATGGACTGCATCGGAATCGTGGTGAACGGCATCACCATGGCGGGCTATGGGGTGATGTTGGTCTATGTGTCCAAATGGATGGGAGTGGCCAGCTGCATCGTATTGCTTGCGCTCATGGCCTTTGTGTTCGTCCGGATGCGGGCGCGGATGAAGGCCTACGGAGAGAAATCCCGGGCCTGCTCCATCAAGGCCAATTCCCAGATTACCATTGCCTACGGTTCCTTCAAGGAGATGAAGATCGACGACCGCTGCGCCTTCGTCCTGGGGAAATACAGAGAGGCCAGCAGCGACTACGCCCAGGTGCAGGGGGAATACAGATATAAGCTCAACAGCATCGCCGTCATCCTGCAGAATTCCATCATGGCGGCCATGTTCGTGATATTGGCGGTGATTCTCGTATTCGGCACGGACCTGGCCATGGTGCTTGCGCCTATGGTGGTGTACATCACGGCTTTGGTCAGGATGCTGCCCATGGCCTATACCATCTTAAGCGGGATGAACAATGTGGAGTTCGCCGGGAAAGCCTATGAGGCCATCCGGGAGAGCATGGGGAGATATGCCGGAATCAAGGAGGAGGAAGGGCGTATGGGCCAACTGCGCCAGAAGCGCCTGACCTTTGAGAAAGGGGTCTGCGTCAGGAACCTGACCTTTGGCTACAATGACAGGGTGAAGATATTCGAGGATGCCTCCATCGACATTCCGGTGGGCTGCTCCATCGCCATCATTGGGGCTTCCGGGGCGGGGAAGACCACCTTTGTGGATCTCCTGTTAGGCCTTTTGAAGCCGCAGGGGGGCCATGTGTTCTTTGATGACTATGACATTGTAGGCCAAAGGGATTCCCAGGGGCCCTGCAGGGCAAGCATGGGGGAGCTGGTAAGCTACATCCCCCAGACCGTGTACCTGAACGGGGAGACCGTGCAGAACAATGTGGCTTTTTTTGAGGACGAGAGGGAAATCGATGAGGCAAGGGTGGAGGAATGCCTCAGATGCGCCCAGATATGGGAGGACGTCCAGCGGATGCCGGACGGGGTGCACACCCTGATCGGAGAGAACGGGACCGCCATTTCCGGGGGACAGCGGCAGAGGATCGCCCTGGCCCGGGCGCTGTACAAGGACTTTGAGCTGCTGGTGATGGATGAGGCCACCGCGGCGCTGGACATGGAGACGGAGATGGCGGTCATCGATTCTATCCGCCAGATCAAGGAGAACAAGACGCTGATCATGGTGACCCACCACATGAGCCTGGCCAATGAGTGCGATGCGGTGTATAAGATTGAGGACAGGAAGATCCTGCGGGTGAAATAGGATATGCTCTGTGGGAACCGCTCCGAAGGAATTCCGGAAAGCCGCGTGATATGTGGTCTGGAGGCTTCAAAAATACGCTCTCGGAATTTCAGAAAGCAGAATCAGGCCTTTTCGAAAGTAAAAGAGATGGGAATGGGAGGAAGGAACATGGATTCAGTGGGAAGGAATCGGAAGGAGGGGCTGGTATCCATCGTCACGCCGGTCTACAATGGGGAGGCGCATCTGGCAGGGATGCTGGACTCCGTGCTGTCGCAGACCTATCCCGGGATAGAGATGATTCTTGCGGATGACGGCTCCGCGGACGCGACCTTACAGGTGGCGGAGGGCTATCGGGAAAGGTTCGCCGCCAGGGGTTACGCCTACCGCATCGTACAGGCGTCCCACAGGAACGCCTCCGCCGCCATCAACGCAGGGCTTCCCTATGTGACAGGGGAGTATTTAATCTGGCCCGACAGCGATGATGTGCTGGAGCCGGAGTCCGTGGCGAAAAGGGTGGCGTTCCTCGCGGGGCACCCCCAGTACCAATGCGTCAGGTCCCTGTCCTATTATTTCGATGAAAACACAGGAGAGCGGCTGGACAAGGCCGATGAGCAGCGGGGGGATCTGTCGAAAGAGGATTTGTTCTGGGACATCCTGGAGTCCAGGACCTTCGTCTGCTGCGGCTGCTACATGTTCAGGTCGGAGCCTTTTTTCCGCATCTATCCCCAGAGGCATATCCCGGAATATGACGTGGGGCAGAATTTCCAGATGCTGCTGCCCTTCGTGTACCGATACAAATGCCCGACTATCCGTGAAGAACTGTACGGCGTGGCGGTTAGGGCCGGGAGCCATTCCAGGACGGGCCTGACACAGCAGCAGGAGGAGAAAAAGTACGCGGACTATGAGCGCCTGGTGGACGATATCGCGGAGCTCTGCGGCCTGGAAGACGAGGAGTCGAGACGGCGCGTCACAGGCTGGAAAGCCGCCCGCCGCTATCGGATTTCCCTGAAATACCGCCGGTGGAAGGAGGCGCTGAAAGCCCTGGGAAGGCTGCGCAGCTGCGGGGGCTTCCGTATGGGGGACGCGCTGAAGGAGGTCATCTGGGCATTTTTCGTCAAGGGCTGGGTGGCGGAGAAGGTCTATCCCGTCTACCGGAAGATATGCTGCTACCTGCGCTCCAGCCAGGCATAGCTCACCCGGGAGATCAGGGCCGTGAGGAGATAGCAGCGAAGCCAAAAGGCGCTTACCAGGATTCTGCGGGGCAGGATGCCGGTGGAGAGGTTCTGCCTCATCGCCTGCCTGTAGAGCGGGCTGCGCCGCATTTCCCGGCAGAGGCGGCGGCTCTCCCGGTACTTCCTGGTGCTCAGGGGACTGAATATCTCCCGGATGAGCACATAGGTCAGATTCTCCAGCGCATAAGAGCAATAGTCGCGCTGCAGCCGGGGGAACATGCCGTTTTTCTCCAGCGCCTCCCTGACAGCCTCCAGCAGCCTCCCATGGTTCTGCCGCAGGCCGGGATTGAAGTGATGGGAGGAGGAGTCTCCGTGGATGTCATAAAAGTATACCGTTTTGGGGATGTAGGCGCAGGATTTCGCCCGCAGCTGGTACTCCAGGTTGAAGAGCAGGTCCTCCCCAATTCGGATATCCGGTGAAAAACGGATGGAATACCGTTCTATCAGGCTCCGCCTGTATGCCCTGGCGCAGGGCGTGCGGAAATCCGGGGAACAGCTCTCTGTCAGAGGCCGGGGCACCAGGATGCGGCTGATCAGGTTCAGCATCTCCCCGCCCTGGTAGAGAAGCGCTTTTTCTGAGAAGTTATCAGCGCCTTGTCCGTCCCGGACGTTCGGGGCGCGGTCTGGGACGATGCCATCGGAGCCGGTTGCGAAGTCCAGTGATAGATGCACGGCATCGGCGCAGGCCGTTGCCCCTGAAAGGCCGCTATCTGCCGCCCCCGGAAGGCTGCTATCCATCGCCCCTGAAAGGCCGCTATCTG
>NZ_CAPDXS010000080.1:6234-24440 GCF_948601915.1 uncultured Acetatifactor sp.
AAAGGCCGCTATCTGCCGCCCCCGGAAGGCTGCTATCCATCGCCCCTGAAAGGCCACTATCTGCCGCCCCCGGAAGGCTGCTATCCATCGCCCCTGAAAGGCCGCTATCTGCCGCCCCCGGAAGGCTGCTATCCATCGCCCCTGAAAGGCCGCTATCCGCCGCCCCCGGAAGGCCGCTATCCGTCTCCCCTGGCGTAGGCCGGGAGGCAGAGGAAGCATGTTTGGCGAACCGGAACAGGATCAGGTCCTGCTGCCCGTAAGCTTTATCCGCCGTCAGGCTTAAATAATCATCGGTGATAAAGTCGTCCGAATCCAGGAAGACGATCCATTCCCCCCGGGCTGCCTCCAGCCCCAGGTTCCTGGCAGAGGACACGCCCCGGTTCTCCTGGGAGAGAAAAACGACACGGATGTCATTTTCTGCGTATGCCCTGCAGATGTCCGGACTGCGGTCCGTGGAGCCGTCATTGACCAGTATGATTTCAAAGTCGCTGTATGCGGAGGCCAGCACCGAATCGATGCAGCGGTTCAGGTAGGGTTCCGCGTTGTACACGGGAATGATTACGGATATCAAGAGTCAGCCCTCATTTCTATATGGATTACTTTTAATATAGTATATTTAAGGAGAAAAGGCAAGTTATGTTCACATTTGTGGTCACATGCTATAATCAGGCGGATGTAGTCCTGCAGACGCTGGAGAGCGTCAAATACCAGATCAGGGAATTCGGCAGGGGACAGGCCTTCCAACTGATCGTCACGGACGACGGGTCCACGGACGGCAGTCCCGATGCGATCAGGGGCTGGCTTGCGGGAAACGGCGGGCTGTTCGCCAGGACGGACCTCCTGTTCCGGGAGGAGAACGGCGGTATCTGCGTCAACTATGCGGCGGCCCTGAACTGCATAGAGGGGGAGCGCTTCATCGTGGTCAACGGCGACGATCTGCTGGCGCCCTTTGATGTCTTCGAGATTACCGACAGACTGGACGAGGCGGACATAGTGTGCACCGCCTTCCTGAAATTCACCGGATCCGGTGACGTGATAAGGGCTTACGGCACCTACCTGGAGGTGATCCTGCAGAATTTCATCAGGGGAAAGACGCTTCGCCATGCCGTGCGGCTGGGCTGTCCGGTGATGGGCACCGCCGTGTACCGGAAGTCCCTGCTGACAGAGGAAGTCCTGGAGTTCATCCTGAAATTCCGGACGGTGAACGACAGGGCATGCTTCCAGAAGATATTGGGAGAGCATGAAGGTGCACGCGTAGTCTACGTGAACCGCCCTTTCATCCTGTACCGTATCTCCGGCACCTCCATATCCAACTTCAACAGCCCCACCAGGCTCCTGCACAACAAAGAGGTGGCCCGGCTGTGCAGGGCGGAGCGGGAGAGGGAGGAGTCTGCGGCCTTCCGCCTCCTTCTGCTCTGGCAGGAGAAATCCGCGTATTTCCGCACCTGCTCCAACAGATTCCTGCGGCTGCTGCGCTTTTTCTCCCCCTATTTCGCCATCATGTTCTGGCTGTGGCTGCGCCATCACGGGGAAATCGTGCGGATGGAGCGGGAGCTGGTGGATTCCCATCTGGAGAAGTGCAGGGCCCACTGCAGAAGGATGGAGGCATGCGCCGGGGAATCCCGGACATCCCACTGAGGGTTTTCGAGGATTCTCCGCCGTTCTCCGCCCATCCGCAGTTTCCGAAATTATGTCTTGTGGTGCAGCGCAAAAAATGGTATACTTGACTTATAGAGCAGGTGGAGGCGATTTCACCGGACAAAGGAGATGTATGGCTTATGGAACAGGATAGAAGAAGAACGAGAAGGACTGATCTGGAGTCAAAGCTGGTAATCAAGAGGCTGGACGGAAACAG
This sequence comes from uncultured Acetatifactor sp., assembly GCF_948601915.1. Lineage (NCBI taxonomy): Bacteria > Bacillati > Bacillota > Clostridia > Lachnospirales > Lachnospiraceae > Acetatifactor > uncultured Acetatifactor sp. The sequence goes on from NZ_CAPDXS010000080.1 coordinate 8,090, forward strand.
CGGACATGAGGTGACCATCCATATTTCAGACGTGTCAAAGAACGGCGTGGGCTTTGAGTGCACGGAGGCGCTGCAGATCGGAGAGGTGTACGAGGCCTATCTGACCATCTGGACGAAGGAAGTGATACACGCTTTCCTGCAGATCGTGCGGATAGAGCTGAAAGGCGGCGGCTATGGCTACGGAGCCATCTTCATCGGCATGCCGGAGATGGATTCCGCCAGGATAGAGGTATACCAGACGGTACATGGCGAATAAGATGAGACGGGACGCCCTGCGCAGATGGGTGGTGTCGGGCATTGCCGCGGCATTGCTGGCAGCTCTGTACGGCATCATCTTCCGGTTTTCCGCCCAGGACGGGGAGCAGTCCGGCTCCTTGAGCCAGGAGATTTCCGCCAGATGCGTGGATATCCTCAACTCCCTGTCCGGCGGGGACTGGAGCGAGGCCAGTATGTCTGGGCTGGCGGCTGCTTTCGAGCATCCCATCAGGAAGCTGGCCCATTTCTCGGAGTATGCGTGCATGGGGATTCTGGTGTATACACTGCTGAGCCAATGGATGAGGCGCGGGAGGGGGAGATGCCTGCTGACGGTAGCGTGGGTCTTCCTCTCGGCGGCCTGTGATGAATTCCACCAGTATTTCGTGCCGGGACGCTGGGCCAGCCCCTGGGATGTGCTGCTGGATACCTGCGGCGGCGCGTTCGGGATGCTGCTCTGTATCTGCGCGGCGGCTTTGTGGCGTAGGCATGGGGCGGAGAGAAAGGCGAAATCCGCCAGGGGCTGCGTAGAGGAAAGTGATTGAGTTTTCTTAAGAAAAAGGCAAAAGCGCTCAGGCTTCTGCCTTCTTTTTATGCACATATCCGTATACAGAGGCATAACGCCGGGCAGATCGGCCAGAGCGGCGCATGGGGCAGCGGCAGGCAGTGGGGAAGCGCATTCCCCTGCCCGACTGAGGGGCTGCCCGGCCGGAGGAGGCGGCATCGCAGAGCAGGTCAGGAGCGGGTGCGCGGGGCATAGCCTTCCGCGGCCAGAAGGCCCGACGCCTCTGCCAGGGCGGCTTCCCCGTAGAACTCCAGCTTCAGCACCCCGTCCTCGGATTCCCTGTTGTGGGTGATGCCGATGTTCTTGATGCTGATGCCGCGCTCCGCCAGCAGGGTGACGATGCGGGCCAGGGCTCCGGTCTTGTCATCGATGTCCACGCTGATGCCGTAGACGGGCTTGATCGGCCCGCTGGAGGCGCCGAGGAAGGAATCCCGGTAGATGCGGGCGCTCTCGAACTGTTCATAGAGGGATTCAGCCTGCCTGCCGTCTATCTGCTCTCGGAATTCCGTCAGCACTCCGATATAGTCCGTCAGCAGGGAGGATATGTTGGAGCCGTTGGTCAGGCAGATCTGCTGCCACATGGCCGGGGAGGAGGAGGCGATTCTGGTGATGTCCTTGAAGCCCCCCGCGGCCACCAAACGCATGATGCCGTCCTCAGAATCGCTGTCCCGCACCAGGTTCACCAGAGACGCCGCGATGACATGGGGCAGATGGCTGATGGCGGCGGTGACGTAGTCGTGCTTCCGGCAGTCCAGGATCAGGGGGATGGCCCCCATCCCGGCCACTAGGTCCCGGTAAGCCTCCACCTTCTCCCGGGGGACCCGGGCGGTGGGGGTAAGGATATAGTAGGCATTCTCCAGCAGAGAGGCCTTGGAATTGGCGAAGCCCACGCGCTCGCTGCCGGCCATGGGATGGCCGCCGATGAAGCTCTCTTCCAGCCCGGCCTCCCGCACGGCCTCATGGATGGCGGTCTTCACGCTGCCCACGTCGGTGAGCAGGCACCCCGGCTTCATCACTGCCTTTACCGCCTCCAGGTTCCCGTCGTTTCCCCGGACAGGGGCGCAGAGGAACAGGTAGTCGCATTGGGTGAAGCTGGCGTCTATGGCAGGGGTGACGACATCGGCCACGGCCGCCTCTTTGGCCAGAAGGAGCGCCTCCCGATTGATGTCGCAGGCGATGATTTTGATATCCGGGACAGACTTTTTCAGGGCCCTGGCAATGGAGCCCCCGATCAGTCCCAGTCCGATAAAGCCGCAGATCAGTTGAGACATGGCATTTCCTCGATTCCTGATTGGTGTAATTGTATCTTTTCCGTTCCACTATAATACTGTAAAGCACGAAAGTCAACAGGAAAAAAACATAAAAATTAAGGCAAATGCCAATATTGTCTTGTAAAAATGCGAATTGTCTAGTAAAATGGATTCATGGGATTTGAATCGCTTATCATCATCATGTCGAAATACCCAAAATTACATAAAAATTGGAGGAAAGTCAAATGAAAGTCTACACAACTGACAAGATTCGCAATGTCGTACTGCTGGGCCACGGCGGAAGCGGCAAGACCAGTCTGGCAGAGGCCTTTGCGTATCTGTCCGGCATCACATCCAGAATGGGCAAGGTAGCCGACGGCAACACCTTGAGCGACTACAGCAAGGAAGAGCAGAAGCGCAAGTTCTCCATCAACGCCTCCATTATCCCCATCGAGTGGGAAGGGTACAAGATTAACGTGATAGATACCCCCGGTTATTTCGATTTCGTGGGCGAGGCCGAGGAGGCCGTCAGCGCCGCAGGCGCGGCCATCATCGTGGTGAACGGCAAATCCGGCATCGAGGTGGGCACCCAGAAGGCATGGGAGCTGTGCGAGAAGTACAAGCTGCCCAGGTTCGTCTATGTGTCCAACATGGACGTGGACAACGCTTCCTTCCGCCAGGTGGTGGAGGACATGACGAACCTCTACGGCAAGAAGATGGCGCCCTTCAACCTGCCCATCCGCGAAAGCGAGAAATTCGTAGGCTACGTGAACGTAGTCTCCGAGACAGGACACCGCTGGCAGGGCAAGGAAGTGGTGGACTGCGAGATCCCCGAGTACAACAAGGCGAATCTGGAGCTGTGCCGCGATACGCTGATGGAGGCCGTGGCCGAGACCAGCGAGGAGATGATGGAGCGGTACTTCGGCGGCGAGACTTTCTCGGACGCTGAAATCAGGGCGGCCCTGCGCACCAATGTGTGCGACTGCAGCATCGTTCCCATGACCATGGGCTCCAACATCCTGTGCCAGGGCGTGTACACGCTGCTGGACGATATCGTGAAATACATGCCCAGCCCCGAGAACCGCAAGATCGCCGGCATCAACCAGAAGACCAACGAAATCTACAATGCGGACTATGACTTCTCCAAGGCGAAGTCGGCCTATGTCTGGAAGTCCATCGTGGATCCCTTCATCGGCAAGTACTCCCTGATCAAGGTGAATTCCGGCGTGCTGAAGACGGACGACCTGCTCTACAATGTGGACACCGAGGTGGAGGAGAAGGTGGGCAAGCTCTACGTGATGCAGGGCAACAAGGCCACGGAGGTGCCGGAGCTCCACGCGGGGGATCTGGGCGCGCTGGCCAAGCTCAGCGATGCCAGGACAGGCAACAGCCTTGCCACCAAGGCCACCCCGATTAAGTACGGCAAGCTGGACGTGTCCACGCCTTACACCTATATGCGCTATAAACCCAAGAACAAGGGCGACGTGGACAAGATTTCCCAGGCCCTGCAGAAGATGACCCAGGAAGACCTGACCCTGAAGATGGTCAACGACGCGGAGAACCGCCAGACCCTGCTCTACGGCATGGGCGACCAGCATCTGGACATCGTGGTCAGCCGTCTGCTGAACGAGTACAAGGTGGACGTGGAGCTGTCCAGGCCCAAGGTGGCGTACAGGGAGACCGTCCGCAAGCAGTCCGATGTGGAGTATAAATATAAGAAGCAGTCCGGCGGCCACGGCCAGTACGGCCATGTCAAGATGCGCTTCGGCCCCTCTGACAACCTGGAGCAGGCTTATGAGTTCACCCAGGAAGTGGTGGGCGGCGCGGTGCCGAAGAACTTCTATCCCGCAGTGGACAAGGGGCTGCAGGAGTCCGTGGTGAAGGGACCCATGGCGGCATACCCGGTGGTGGGCGTGAAGGCCGTGCTGTACGACGGATCCTACCATCCAGTAGACTCCTCCGAGCAGGCCTTCAAGATGGCTACCATCCAGGCCTTCAAGAAAGGCTTCATGGAGGCCCATCCCGTGCTGCTGGAGCCCATCGCTTCCCTGAAGGTCACAGTGCCGGATGCCTACACGGGCGACGTCATGGGCGACCTGAACAAGAGGAGAGGCCGGGTGCTGGGCATGAACCCTACGGCCGGCGGGAAGCAGGTCATCGAGGCGGAGATTCCCCAGAGCTGCCTGTTCGGCTACTGCACCGACCTGCGCTCCATGACCGGCGGCAGGGGCGAATACGCCTATGAGTTCGTCCGCTATGAGCAGGCTCCCTCGGATGTACAGGAGAAGGAGATTGCGGCCAGGGCGGCCAGCGTTGCGGAGAATAACGCGGAAGACTGAGCCTTATCTTCGGAATGCCTGAAAAGAGGCTGAGTCCGGTATTTGAGTGAAAAAAGGGCGGGATTCCCGGAAATCGGGGATTCCGCCTTTTCGGATGTCCGGACTGCGCCGCCCGGGCGGGAGGCTGTCCGGTGCGCAGGGCAGGCTGACAGACTGAATTTAATGTAATTATTGGGATTCTTGATGAATTTTAACTTGACAGATGCCTGAAAACAGTCTACAATGGCACTATAATAAATGACATCGACGCAGAAGAGGAGCATTAAGGATTTCGGACTTGCAGAGAGCCGCCGGGCGGTGCGAGGCGGCAGCGAGATTTCCCCAACTGGCCTCGGAGTCTTGCGCCTGAAGCGCTTCGCGTGGGTAGGGCGTGACGGTTTATCCCGTTATCGATAAGATAAGTGCGTGGATTCGGGTCCGCTGCCAGGAGGCTGTCATGGCCTGTGGCCGGGCTGAGATTCACGAATTAGAGTGGTACCACGGAAACGCCCCCTTTCGTCTCTAGCTGACGGAAGGGCTTTTTTGTTATCATGCGTACGCGTTGCGGAGAGAAGGCACGCACATTGCGCGAAAGGCACGCGCTATGGCGGCGGATCAATCAGGAGGAGAAGATTATGGCGACACCTTACAACCACCATGAGGTGGAACGGAAATGGCAGGCGGTCTGGGACCAGGAGAAGGCCTTCCAGACCTCGGACGATTACTCGAAACCCAAATACTATGCCCTGGTGGAATTCCCCTATCCCTCGGGACAGGGGCTCCACGTAGGCCATCCCAGACCCTACACCGCCCTGGACATCGTGGCCAGGAAGCGCAGGATGCAGGGCTATAACGTGCTCTACCCCATGGGCTGGGACGCCTTCGGCCTGCCCACGGAGAACTACGCAATCAAGAATCACATCCACCCCAGGATCGTGACCAAGAACAATGTGGAGCGCTTCAAGGGCCAGCTCCACGCCCTGGGCTATTCCTTCGACTGGGAGCGGGAGGTGAACACCACCGACCCGAACTACTACAAATGGACCCAGTGGATCTTCTTAAAGCTCTTCAAGGCAGGACTGGCCTACAAGAGCGAGATGCCTATCAACTGGTGCACCTCCTGTAAGGTGGGCCTGGCCAACGAAGAGGTGGTGAACGGCGTCTGCGAGCGCTGCGGCGCGGAGGTGGTCCGCAAGGTCAAGAGCCAGTGGATGCTGAAGATCACGGAGTACGCCGACAAGCTCATCCAGGGTCTGGACACAGTGGACTACATCGAGCGGGTCAAAGTGTCCCAGAAGAACTGGATCGGCAAGTCCCAGGGCGCGGAGGTGGACTTCTCCCTCACCGGAAAGGAGGAGAAGCTGCGCATCTACACCACCAGGCCGGATACGCTGTTCGGCGCCACCTATATGGTGGTGTCCCCGGAGCATCCGCTGATTGAGAAGTATAAGGATGAAATCAAAAATTACGATGCCCTTGTGGCCTACAGGGAGCAGGCGGCCAAGAAGTCCGACTTCGAGCGCACGGAGCTGGCCAAGGACAAGACCGGCGTACAAATCGACGGTCTCACAGCAACCAACCCCGTCAACGGCAAGGAGATACCTATCTGGATTTCCGACTATGTATTGATGACCTATGGTACAGGAGCCATCATGGCAGTGCCCGCCCATGACGAGAGGGACTGGGATTTCGCAAAGAAGTTCGGCCTGCCGATCGTAGAGGTGGTGGCGGGGAGCCCTGTCAGCGTCCAGGAGGCAGTGTACACGGACGTGGAGACCGGGACGCTGGTGAATTCCGATTTCCTGGACGGCCTGTCCGTGGCGGACGCCAAGAAGCGCATCATCGAATTCCTGGAGGAGAAGGGCCTGGGCCAGAGCAAGACCAACTTCAAGCTCCGTGACTGGGTGTTCTCCAGACAGCGCTACTGGGGCGAGCCCATTCCCATCGTGAAATGCGGGAAATGCGGCTTCGTGCCTTTGGACGAAAGCGAGCTGCCCCTGATGCTGCCCGAGGTGGAGTCCTACGAGCCAACGGACAACGGCGAATCCCCGCTGGCGGCCATGGAGGACTGGGTGAACACTACCTGTCCCTGCTGCGGCGGCCCTGCCAGGCGGGAGACGGACACCATGCCTCAGTGGGCAGGCTCCTCCTGGTACTTCCTGCGCTACACGGATCCCAAGAACGAAAATGCGCTGGCCAGCAAGGAGGCGCTGGACTACTGGATGCCTGTGGACTGGTACAACGGCGGCATGGAGCATACCACGCTGCACCTTCTGTACTCCAGGTTCTGGCACAGATTCCTCTATGACCAGGGGCATGTGCCCTGCGAGGAGCCTTACCGGAAGCGCACCAGCCACGGCATGATCCTGGGCTCCAACGGAGAGAAGATGTCCAAGTCCAGAGGGAATGTGGTGAATCCGGACGACATCGTCAGGGATTACGGCGCGGATACCCTTCGCACCTATGAGATGTTCATCGGAGCCTTCGACTTAAGCGCCGCCTGGAGCGAGGACGGGGTGAAGGGCTGCAGAAGGTTCCTGGAGAGGGTATGGAAGCTCCAGGACATGGTGACGGAAGAGGAGGGCTACAGCGCGGATCTGGAGACGAAGATGCACCAGACCATCAAGAAAGTGTCCGGCGACTTCGAGAGCCTGAAGTACAACACGGCCATCGCGGCCATGATGGCGCTGATCAATGAATTTTATAAGAAGAACGCTGTCACGAAGGGCGAGTACAGGACATTGATCGCGCTGCTGAATCCGGTGGCGCCCCATATCACGGAGGAGCTGTGGCAGGCGGCGGGCTTTGAGGGCAGAGTGTATCAGACCACATGGCCGTCTTATGACGAGGCCAAGACCGTGGAGAGCACCGTGGAGGTAGGCGTACAGGTGAACGGCAAGATCCGCGCCACCATCTCCGTGCCCAAGGATTTGGAGAAGGACGCTGTGATCGCGGCGGCCAAGGAGGCTTTGGGAGACAAGCTCACCGGCAATATCGTGAAGGAGATTTACGTGCCCGGCAGGATCGTGAATATCGTTGTGAAGGGATGAGAGAGGGAATCAGGGGCTTTACACCCGGGGCGCTGGCTGTTATAATGAAAGCGTCAGATAACGGTAGCGGGCGTTAAGGGAAAGCAGGTGATTGCATGACAGGTATAGAGGTCGTTAATCTTACCCATAAACTGAAGGAAAAGGGAATGAGCAGCGATGAGATACTTGCGATAATCGAGTATATCGAGACCCACGATCCCAGAGAGCAGGAGTGACTGAAAACAGTATAGCATCGAAAGCGGGGGCTGTCGGAATGACGCCCCCCGCTTCGTTATGCGCTTTGCGGCGGCGCCTAGGGCTTCGCCTGACCGTCCCCGCCCCTGCTCTTTTCCAGGATTTTGTCGATTTGGCTCAGCTCCTCCTGGGTGCTGTGCTTGCGGATGGCGGCGATGGCCGCGTTCATCTCCTGGGGGGTGAAGGTCAGGTTCTCCGCCTTGGCCTTCTTCATCATGGGCATCAGATAGGCCATCATCTCCTTCTGGCTCTTTCCGCGCCCTTTCGCGAAGAGCTGCTCCACGAATTTCAGCTTCTTCTCCGGGATATCCTTTACGAGTGGGTCTGTCATCCAGACCGGTCTTTCCTGATTTTCCATACAACCTCCTGTCTGCCCGCTCTGCGGGCGCTGAAATCGGGGTGGGCGGGCCTGCAAGGCTCTCTACTCTGTCTTGTCCCCACCGAACATCTGGAAGATGGAGGACAGCCCGGAATCCGACATCCCGGCGAACATGTCCATGGGATTGTCCCCGCCCATCCCTTCGGGGAAAAGTTCCTGTATCATCTGTATCATCTCCATCATTTCCTGCATCTTTTTGAAGTTTGCTATCATGCTTTTGATATTCTCTATCCGGCTGCGCTCCTCCGGCCCGCTAAAGGGCAGCATCTCGTCCAGAAGCTCGAAAGTGCCGGAATTGTCTCCCTGGAAAAAGTCGGCGGACAACTGCTTTCCGCCTCCCATCAGCCGCATGCCCGGATGGCGGCGCAGGAAGGAGAGGGTGTACTGCAGCTCCAGCAGTTTTATATAGACTGCGAAGCCGTTCTGCTGCTCAGGGGCCAGGCGGGGCAGGAGTATTTTCAGCATCTGGATCCGGTTGGTGGTGAATAGGGAATCGAATGCGGTGATCGTCTTTGAATTTTGTTCCTCCATGGCGCACTCCTCTCCGGGCATTTTTTTGCCTCCTGTCAATATTCTATGCCCGCAGTTGCAAAAGGTTGCCAAGTTATCCGGCCCATGGACGGAATGCATCACGGACTGATGACAGATCCGCCCCATCGCGGGCATATGTAGACAGGGAGGCATGTGCGCGGAGGGACATTCCTTTACCGGCAGATATCCGGCCGGGGGCCGTCCTCATTGGGAACAGGCCCCAATGGGAGTTTCCTCCCACAGGAGCCTGCATGGGGATGGAGTTTCAGCATGGCTGGAATATCCATCCGGGCCGATGCTTAGTTGCAGCCACAGCCGCAGCCGCAATTGTTGCTGCCGCATCCGCAGCCATTGCCGCCGAACAGGCCATTGCCGCCGCCGCACAGGCAGGAGAGCAGAAGGATCCAGATCAGCCACTCGCATCCGTTGTTGCCGCTGCCGCCGCCAAACAGACCTCCGCCGCATCCGTTTCCGCAGCTGTTGCCGCATCCGCAGCCGCTGTTGCCGCCGCCGCAGCAGCACAGAAGCAGGATGATCCAGATCCAGTTGCCGCATCCGCCGCCGTTGTTCTGGGGGCTGGTGCATCCGCAGGAATCATTGCAGCCACAGTTTGTAGCAGTTAAGTCACTCATGTTTTTCCCTCCTAGGGTTTATTTATGGTTTATTGTATGCGGGGTGGCCTGTCAATGTTTCCTGGGGGGGAGGGATTTTTGCATCGGCCCGTGGAAGACATCCATGAACGGATATTTATGGAAAGGCATCCATGGAAAGATTATGAGATCCGGCAAAGGGGCTTGCAAATCTGACCGGATATAGTAAAATAATAGGAAAGGACGGAGGATTCGGATAGGAAGAGAGTATGACACAGAAGGTTTTTGTGGTGGATGGCAGGCAGTTCCGCACAGAGAGCGACTATGCCTGTGCCAGACGTGACAAGGAAATCATAGATAAACTGCGGGCGGAGACCGACTTCGGCGACAGAGAGGCGCTGGGGAAGCTGGCGGGGGATCTGCGGGTAGGCAGATACAAATTCATGACGCTGCTGGGGCAGGACTTCCGGGACGAGGTGGAGGCGGCTCTGAAAAAGGCTCCGGCCCAAAGCGCAGACCGGAAGGCGGTGCAGAAAAAGCGCGGGCAGCGGACGAAGGCCTCCGGGCGTGGGAAGGCCGGAGCCGGGCGGACGGGAGAGGGCGGACAGGGCGGCGCGGGCTGGCCGGAGCGGGAAAGCCGGCGGAGCCGTCTTAAGGAAGAAGGGCAGCCAGGCCGTGCGGGGCGAAATGCCGCGGCCCGGGACGGACAGGGGACGGCTCCGGAGGCGGACAGCGCGGCCCTGGAGGGGATCGTGGCCCAGGAGCTCAGGAAGCGGGAGAGGCGCAGGAAGCTCATCCTGCTGGGGTGCAGCGCCGTGGCGGTGTGCTGCCTGGGATATTTCGCGGTTTATTCCTACTATGACTACCGGACCCGGAGCGCCTACGATGCCCTCAGCGAGCTGAAGGAGAAGCCTGTCATCGCTCCGTCTGTCACGCCGGATCCCGGTCCGCTCTACACGCTGGACGGGGAGGCCGAGCCGCGGGAGGTGCTGGATGAGTACAAGAACCTGCTGCTGAAGAACCGGAAGCTGATCGGCTGGGTGAAAATCGACGATACCTATATCGATTATCCGGTGATGCAGACTACGGACAATGAGTATTACCTGGACCACAACATGAACCAGGAATACGACAAGAACGGCACGATTTTCATGGACAAGGACTGTAATGTGCTGGAGCCCAGCACGAACTATATCCTGTACGGGCACCATATGCGCAACGGCAGGATGTTCGGGCAGTTGGATCAGTACAAGGACAAGTCCTTTTACGAGAAGCATCCTGTTATAGAATTCGATACCATCTACGAGAAGGGCACCTATGAGATCATGTATGTGTTCCGGTCGAAGGTGTACAAGGAGACGGAAATCGTCTTCAAGTACTACCAGTTCATAGAAGCCAACGGTGAGCAGGAATTCGATTCCGCCATGGAGGAGATGGCGGCGCTGTCCCTCTATGATACAGGCGTGACGGCGCAGTACGGCGACCAGCTCCTGACCCTCTCCACCTGCGACTACCAGGAGACGGACGGACGGTTCGTGGTGGTGGCGAAGAGGATTTCGGAGGGACAGTGACGCGTGGGCTGCGCTTTCGCCTGCATGGCAGGGGCTGCGGCGGCATATCTCTTCGCAGGCTTCATGCCCAATGAGCTGATTGCCCTTCCGGTGGCGATCGTGCTGATGGTGGGGACGCTGTTCGGCATCCGGGTGGCGCAGGGGAGGAAGTAGGGATTCCATAGAAAAAAGAGAGGCTCTGCCATCGGATAGTGGATATCCGGGGCAGGGCCTTTTCGCTTTTTGTATTGAATTACATTGGGATGTGAAATATAATAGGGGAAAAGGGATTCAGAAGGAGAAGCGCAGATGGAACATTATATAAAAGAAATCAGAATCGACAGGCTTCGGCATTTATCTGATATCGTTATTTCGTTGAATCCGGAAGGAAGGCAGCATTTGCTGATTACGGGGAAGAATGGTTCCGGGAAGACATCTCTGCTGATGGCAATCAGGGAATATCTGCAGGCCATAAATGAGGGGCTTCCGCGCAATTTGAAGGAGGATTATGTCTGTAGACTTCTGGATGCAGAAAAAAGATTGGAAGCGGCGAAAACGGAGTCGGAGAAATCAGAAGCAGAAATTGAATGTATATATTATCGGCAAGCCATAAAAAGATTTAAAGATGGAGTTAACATACAATTTAATGCATATGCAGAAATTGATGCCCTATATAGGCAGGGGGATTTCGTGACGGCTTTTTTCCCTGCGGACAGGAAAACCGAAATAATCCGTTCCCACGGGGTGGAGGAAATCCGGCTGAACGACTTTTACGGTATCGACTCTGCGCCAGGAGAGCTCTTGCACAAGTACATGGTGCATTTAAAGACACAGCAATCCTATGCGATAAATGAGGGAGACAATGCGAACGCGGACAGAATCCAGAAATGGTTCGACCGATTTGTAGGCGCACTGCAGATTCTGCTGGAGGATGAATCTGTTGCATTGGAATACCGTTATAAAGAATACGATTTCAAGATTCACCAGCAGGGCAGGAATCCCTTTGGGCTGGATGAACTCTCTGACGGATATTCCTCAGTCATCCATATGATATCGGACCTGATTCTAAGAATGGACAGGAACTGGCTTCTGACTGACTGTCTCAGCGAGTATGATGTGGAAGGAATCGTGCTGATTGACGAGCTGGAGACGCACCTCCACATCGAGCTGCAGAAAAAGATTCTTCCGTTTCTGACGGAATTTTTCCCGAGGATTCAGTTCATTGTCACCACACATTCTCCGTATATCCTGAATTCGGTTGCGAATGCCAGGGCATTTGATCTGGAGAGAGGCATGGAGCTGGAAAATCCCTTCCTGTATTCCGCGGATGGGCTGGCGGAGGGATATTTTGATGCGGACGCATATGCCGGGGAACTGGTAAGGGCCATGGAGAGATATGGGCATCTGAAGGAAAAACAGAATCTGACCGATGAGGAACGTGCCGAGAGGGCCATGCTCCGGAGCAGACTTAAGAATATCCCGGGTGGATTTGCGCAGGAAGCCAGGGACAGATTCGAGGAGATAGAAGGCAGGCGCTTATGATTAGAATAGAGCGGAAGATGACAGAAAAAGCACAGAGGGCTATTGCGTCTCTGGGGGAAGCGAAAAGGAGAAACACCACCTACAACACGCCGGAAGTGACCGCGGCCCTGCGGGAAATGTTCCACGGGAAATGCTACATATGCGAAAACAGGGACATTACGTCCTGGCAGATAGAACATTTGCGCCCTCACCGGGAAGAGAAGAACCTGAAATATGACTGGGACAATCTGTTCCTGGCCTGCGCGCACTGCAACAATACCAAGCTTGCCAAATACGACCCCATTATAGACTGCACAAAGGAAGATGTGGAAAAGCTGATTGCCTTTCGGAAGAAGGGATACTTTGGGACGGAAGAGGAATTGCTGTTCGAACTGCTGGACTTTCGGGAGGAGACTATAAACACGCAGGGACTTCTCCGGGAAGTATACTATGGCTCCACTCCCCAGAAGAAGATGGAAGCCAAAATTCTGAGGCGATTACTGAGGAAAGAACTGGCCGCATTTAAGGAGTATGTCCGGGAGTATCAGGAGGCTGAGGATGAGGAGAGAGCAGATTTAGAGTGCCTTCTGAAAAAGCAGCTAGGTGACAGCTCCGCATTTGCCGCCTTTAAGCGATGGCTGATACGGGACCATAGAGAAAACTATCCGGAATTGTTCGATTACATACAGACATGAAATGCAAAAGGCCCGGCCGACAGAACCGCTGGGAGGTATCGCAGTAGGGTCGGTCGGGCCGGATTTTCCGATTTTGACCTGTTTGGCCAGGGCGCGTTGCGGAATCTGCCCAAAGCCTGCTACACGGCGCCGTCCACAGGGAAGACCTTTCCCTCGGTGATGCCGCATTCATTAAAGGCGTCGATACGGACGTAATACCGCTCTACATTCGCCATCAAAGCGCGTATCTCCACCTGGGTCCGGCCGAATACCCGGTAGCTGTGGTAGAGCTTCTCCGGTGCGTGTCCCCAGAGCACCTCGTAGCCCATGGCAGCGTGATTCCAGGAAGCGAATTCATTTGAGGAGGAGACCTCTTTCCAGGTGACATTCATGGACATGCCGTCCAGGCGGGCGGCTTCCGCTTCGGTCACCGGGTCGGGAGCGTTGCCGCAGCTTCTGCCGAACACACGTAGGCCGCTGATGCAGGCCGGCCTGTGGTAGGGCGTCTCGATGACGGTCAGACGTATATATGTGGCTGGCAAGCCGTCCTCCCACACCACCAGGTTATGGGGCAGGTCTGTGTCTGTGTGCCGCCAGTTCTCCATCTCGAACCAATGCTCGCCGTCCGTGCTGGTCTCCAGGAACCACCTGGTGGCGAAGGAGCGCTCCTCGATATAGCGTCCTCTGCCCGGGCCTCCTGTAAGTTCGGCTCCCCGGGGCAGCTCCGTGACGGTCTCCACATCATCCGCGAAATTGATCTGCACCGCATGTACCCTGCAGCAGCGGCCCAGGTCTACCAGAAGCCAGGGGGCGGCATCCTCCCCGGCGGCTTTCCACCAGGTCTGCGCGTTCTCATCCACCACGTGGGAGGCGTCCTTTTCCGGGCAATCGCAGCTGCTGGCGGTGGCGGTCTTCCCGTAGCTTAAGAGCATCCACTCCGGGGCCGCCCAGGGGTCTTTCTTCTCCCCGGTGACGGACTGGGGCCAGTCGCCGTAGCGCTGGTTGCAGAACAGCTCCCCGTCCGCGTCGAAGCCTGCGGGCCAGATGCCGATCCGGCGCTCGAAATCATGGTTCCTGGAGATGCGCATGGTGCTGGCGTGCCACCAGTTCCCCTGACTGTCCTCCATGGTGGAGCCGTGGCCCGCGCCGGGCAGGAAGCCGCCGGGGGAGTAGGAGTAGGGGTTGTTGGGGCAGGCCGTGAAAGGCCCCAGGGGACTTTCGCTTACACAGACGCCGTCATTGTAGATATTGTACTGGGTGCCGGGGGCAGCGTACTGCAGGTAGTATCTGCCGTCATGCTTGGTCATCCAGGCCCCCTCGATATAGGGATTGTCCGACAGGGCGGCGCGCAGCAGGGGGCGGTAGCTCTCCGTCGTGGCCTCGATGGCCGGTGTGACATCTGTCACATCCTCCGGGCGGCAGCCGGAGGATGTGGCGATCCGCTCTCTGAGGATCTGCGCGATGGGGCTGGAGGAGGGGTCATAATGATGCTCCTCGCCAGTGCGCTCGTAGCCGTATTCCGTCTTGTGGCTGTGGATCAGCGCCACGGGCTCTCCGATTCGCTCCATGGTCTCCGGATCCAGCTCCACGCCCCAGATGGGGGTCATGTTGCTACAGCCCCAGTAGAAGTACAGCCTTCCGTCATCGTCCAGGAAAAGGTTGGGGTCCCAGAAGTCGAAGGTGCCGGGAAGCTTTTCAAATACGCCGCTTTCAGGATCTTTTGTGCGGTAGAAGTCGCAGATTTCCCCTTGGCGGCTGGCACAGAAGTACATCCAGTCCCCGATGGCCCGCACATCTGGAGCGTAATCGTAGAGAGGCACGCCTGTCAGCGGGCGCAGCTTCCAGCTCGCCATGTCCTCGCTGACCAGGAAGCCTCTGGTCATGCTGGGGAAGAGATAGTATTTTCCCCGGAACAGGATCATGGACGGATCGGCGGCCTCCCGGTTCAGGGAGAAGCCTCCCTCCTTCTGGTTGAACTGGTACTGGTAGGTGAAGTTGATTGGGTTGCAGAAATATTTTTTCATTCATGTCCTCCTTATAGAAATCAGGTAAGTCCTCTGAAAACAGTATGACACAAAAAGGGCGGCAGCGAAAGACGTAAAATGGAGATAATTTTGGGAAAATCTGAGGATATCCTGTCACACGGACAGGCGGACAGTGTCTAATAGTTATACGGAAAGCATCCCTGCCCCGAAGTGCCGCAGGGTGGGAGGCCCGGAGCCGTCTGCTTATCCGTAAGAATATCGACCGCACTTCAGAAAAGAGGGATTATGGACCAATTCACTAACGAAGAGCTGCTGGAGCTGATCCGGAAAGCCACAGCCGGGGACAGGAAAGCGCTGGAGACCGTACTGGTCAGCGTTCAGGATCTGGTGTTCAACCTTTCCCTTCGCATGCTCGGGACCTTTCCGGACGCGGAGGACGCCACACAGGACATTTTGCTGAAAATAATGACACACCTGTCATCATTCAGGGGAGAGAGCGCGTTTTCCACCTGGGTGTTCCGCATCGCATCCAACTATCTGAAAAACTATCAGAAGCATATGTTCGCGAAATTACCCTTAAGCTTTGCGTACTACGGGGATGACATCAAGAATGCGGACATCCGTGACGTGCCGGACCTGACACAGAATGTGGAGCAGGCTGTTCTGGCGGAGGAGCTGAAGCTGTCCTGCACCAATGTCCTGCTCCAGTGCCTGGACGCCGAAAGCCGCTGCATCTTCATCCTGGGCACCATGTTCCGCCTGGACAGCAGGATCGCCGGGGACATCCTGGGCATCACGCCGGAGGCATACCGCCAGCGCCTGTCCCGGATCCGCAGCAAAGTGGCGGATTTCCTGAGGGAATACTGTGGTGAATACGGGAACGGCACATGCCGCTGTAAGGACAGGGTCAACTATGCCATCCAGAACCACAGAATCAACCCTGCGAAGCTGGATTTCACGGCAGCCCTGCCGAAGGAGATGCTGGAGGTCAAAGAGGCCATGGAGGAGATTGACGGAATCTCCCATACGTTCGCCTTCTGCAAGACCTACCAGTCTCCGGGAAGCCTGAAAAAATTCATCCAGGATTTCCTGAACGGCCCTTCTTTCTCGGTAGTACACAACGCATAGGGGGGATGAGAAATGGACACAAAGAAAATCCTGACATATCTTACCGATTTAAGCCGGAACAACAACCGTGAATGGTATCACGCACACAAAGCGGAAAACAAAGCGGCCAACGCCCAGTTCCTGGAGCTGGTTCAGGAGTTGATCTTGGGCATCGGCGCGTTTGACGGCAGCGTCCTCCACAACCGGCCGGAAGACCTGACCTTCAAGCTGGTGCGGGATACCCGGTTCAGCCATGACAAATCCCCATACAATCCCGCATTCCGGGCCCACATCTCTTCCGAGGGGAAGCTGCCCAGATCGGAAGAGCGTCGTGTAGGGAAAGAG
>NZ_CAPDXS010000081.1:0-24017 GCF_948601915.1 uncultured Acetatifactor sp.
CGGTTTACCTCCTCGACTGTTCCTTCTCATGACGGTTCCTCCTCATAGATGAAGATGTCCTCAATAGCCATTCCGAAATACCGCGCTATTTTGAACGCCAGCAGGATGGACGGATTGTACCGTCCGTTCTCCAGCGAGCCGATGGTCTGCCTCGAGACCTCCAGCACGGCGGCAAGGTCCTCCTGCCTGATCCCGCGGTCTTTGCGGATTTCCTCCAGGCGGTTCTTCATGGCTTTCCTCCTTGTATTGCTCTTATTTACAGAGTTTTATGGAAAGTATACTTTCCATTATACGCGGATTTGGAAGAATGTCAAGTATACTTTCCATATTTATTTTTAATTTCTTATTCTTGTTTCCCTCTGACTTCCCCGCTGGCGCTGACCGGCTATTTCCCCGCAGATTTCCCCTGCTCCGCCTCATAGTCGCCGCGCAGGATTCCATAGACGCGCATATCGCAGATTCCCTGGTTGTTCCGGCCCGCCTGGCGCAGGAGGCCTTCATAGCGCAGCCCGCACTTCTTCATGACCATTCCACTGTGAGGGTTGTTCGCATCATGCTGGGCAAAGATTCGGTTCACCCCCACTTCCCGGAACAGAAAGCGAATGACCTCCGAAAAGCATTCCGTCGTTATCCCGCGATGCCACCATTCCTTTCCGATACAGTATCCCACCTGGGCCTCGCCCACCTCTTCTCGCCAGGTCACCACGGAAATGCTCCCGATGGGTTCCATGGTCTCCTTCCAGATGATAGCCCACTGATAAGATGCGGGGTCGCTGTTCTTCTCCACCCAGGAGGCCACCACCTTTGATGTCACCTCCTCCGATGTATGGGTGGGCCATGTCAGGAATCTCGTCACCTCCGGGTCGTTTGCCCAGTTGCGGAACATCGGCCTCGCGTCCTCCGGCACGAATGCCCGCATGATCAGCCTCTCCGTTTCCAGTTTCCTGCTTCCTAAATGCTCCATTTCCTCTCCTCTCTGCCCCTTTGGCTGACGGCAAATCCAGATTTTCGATGTATGTCAACGCCTGCACTTCCCGTCTGTCAACAGAAAAACGACGTTCTCCATAAGTCCCGGAAAAATATTAGCCTCTATTCTACTCTCTTTCCAGATAATGTCAATGAGTCCTTTTCAGAAAATATGCAATATTTCAAGCCCTATTTAAAAAACTTGTATCAACCTACTTGACAGAAAAGTGCATATAGTATATAGTGTGCATATAGTCACATCACACTAAAGGAGGACGAAAATTGAAGATACTGATTTCCAATGCCTCAGACAGTCCTCTCTACCAACAGATTAAAGACCAGATCAAGGATGCCATCCTCAGGGGAGAGCTTGCGGCCGGGGACGCGCTGCCCTCCATACGGGCCTTCGCCAATGACATCAAGGTCAGCGTCCTCACCGTGCGCCGGGTCTATGACGACCTGGAGCAGGAAGGCTTCGTCACCAGCCAGGTAGGCATAGGCACCTTTGTCTCTGCCGGCAATGTGGAGCTTCTGCGGGATTCCAGGCGCCGTGCCGTGGAAGAGAAGATGCAGGACATGATACAGACGGCAAAATCCCTGGGCATCGGCAAAGAGGAGCTGTCGCAGATGATGGATATCCTGTACGAAGAAGAATGAATCCCTGCATCGGCCCGGATATAGGCGGCCAGGGACGCAGGGGAGCTTGAAAATATTCTTCAAGTCAATCAGCATGCGCGTAGAGGCGCGCGAGGGAGGCACGACATGAAAAACATCATAGAAGTATCCGGCCTGAACAAATCCTACGGGAATTTCGCACTGCAGGATGTGACCTTCTCCCTGCCGGAAGGCTGCATCACCGGCTTCATCGGCGTGAACGGAGCCGGGAAGACCACCACGCTGCGCACGCTCCTGGGGCTTACCGGAAAAGAGTCCGGCGATATACGCATCTTCGGTATGGACATGTCCGGACATGAAAGGCAGATAAAGGAGAGCATCGGTATCGTGCTGGACGACGGCGGCTTTTATGAGGAGCTGACGCTGGCGGAGATGAAAAATGCCATCGCCCCGGCCTACTCCACCTGGTGCGAAGCGGATTTCCGGGAATACATGGACCGCTTCTCCCTGAATCCCAGACAGACAATCAATACCCTCTCCAAAGGGATGCGGGCGAAATACGCCCTGGCCCTGGCACTCTCCCACAAGGCCCGGCTGCTGATCATGGACGAACCCACCAGCGGACTGGATCCCCTGGTGCGCAGCCAGATTCTCACCGTCCTGAGGGATTTCATGGTCCAGTCCCGTCCCGGGGAGGAACACCTTCCCAGAGGCGTCTTCTTCTCCACCCATATCACCTCCGACCTGGACAAAATCGCGGATATGCTGGTCATGATCGATGACGGCAGAATTCTCTTCCAGGAGGAAAAGGACGCTCTGCTGGAGCGCTGGCGCATCGTCAAGGGCGACCGGGCGAAGTTGGATATGGGGAACCGTGAACTATTCTTCGGTCTGGAGGAGACCGCCTACGGCTTCACAGGCATCACACAGCAGCCCAATCGGGTGCTGACCGCCATGCCGGACGCGATCCTGGAGCGCCCCTCCATCGAGGACATCATGCTGGCCCATATCAATACGCGGCAGGCGAAAGCCTGAGGACTGTCGGTCCGGCCAGGAAATGGCAATAGCTAATTTGAACCAGATGCGAATACTGAAACAGGAGGCAACGAAATGCTATATCATTTGATCAAAAAAGACTTTATTCTCGTAAAAAAGTACCTGCCGATGATGATAGGGATACCTGCCCTGATACCGCTGTACGTGGGCACCCGCCCCATAGGAGGCGCGGCCCTCATCGGCTTTACATTGTCGTCCGTATACACCCTTTTCATGACCGTGCAGTACATTTTCTTGAAAGAGAGCCAAAGCCCCAAGGCCCTGTCCCTGCTCTGCGCCGCGCCCTATCCGCGCTGGCTCCTGGTGGGGGCAAAGTACTGCCTGGTCCCCATCCTCCACCTGGCATGCTGCCTGGTCTTCCTGGCGGAGTCCCTGGTGGTGCCGGGTCTTGCCGCTCTGCCCATGCAGGCTTACGCTTCCGTGCTGTTCGCGGACTCCCTTTTCTTCAGCATATACATGCCGCTCCAGTATAAGCTGGGCTTCGAGCGGGTCAAGCTGCTTCTCCTGCTGCCGATCATCGCTATGTCATGGCTTTTTCCCCTGCTCGTGAAGCTCAGCGCCCAAATCCGCTGGAACCCCCTGGCAGGCATCCCGGCCTGGGCCTCCTCCATCGCCCTCACAGCGGCCAGCTTCGCCGTCCTGGCAGTCTCCGCGCTGGTTTCCATACGGATTTTCGGCAGGAAGGATCTGGCCTAGGAACCGGGAGCAGCGCATTCCGTAGGATGGGAGCTATAATTAGGATTGTGAAAAAGCGGCAATCGTGTTAGAATAGACGTGTGAAAGCGCTTAATATGGAACCATCGGCGAAAGGCAGAGAAGCATGCTGAAAATATGGTATTATGGCGGCGTATCTTATATGAACGACGCGCCCTCCTATTTCGATAATGTATATGAGGACGAATGGATCGAGGATCCCTTTGTCAAGGAAATGATCCAAGACGTGGACAGTTCCACTGTCATAAGCGCCCATATCATCGAGAGCCCCATCCTGGGCCCCATTACCCCGAAGGAGCTGTCCGGCGGCGTAAAGGTCCTGATCCTGATGCTGAAAGACGACTCCTTCGTATACAATTTGACCAACTGCGGCAACAACTGCGCCAAATGGGTGTTGAAGATTGCCGAGCAGAAAGACCTCACCGTATATCTCCAGTACATGATCCGCTTCGAGGGGGAATTCGAGATTCAGATTATGAATACAGGGAAAATCGTCCATAACCGGAAAGAATATGTACTGGGGCTGATTGAGGCAGAAAGGCTGATGGATGAAAGGTAGCTATCATTTTCGGGTGAAGAGCAAAAGGGCACTGTTCGATTTTACATTGCGCAGGAACATCACTGTCATTAAGGGAGACAGCGCCACCGGCAAGACGACGCTCCTGCACATGCTGTACGAGTATCTTCGGACAGGACGGGAATCCGGCTACTCGGTTTCCACCGATGCGGCTTATTATGTCTATCTGCGCCAGGAGGTGGGGATGCGCTGGCAGGAGATTTTTCCTCGCCTAAAAGACACCATCATCTTCATTGAGGAAAACAACACATTTGTCTTTTCTCAGGAGTTTGCCGCTTTTGTCCGCGACTCCGGAAATTATTTCGTGCTGGTGACCCGCGCGCCTCTCAAAATGCTGCCTTACAGCATACATGAAATCTACGAAATCCTGACAGCTGGAAAACGCGCGGATATAAAGGAGTCCTACCATTATTTCAGGGAAATGTACAGCAATTACCCTGTGGTCGAGAACAATCGGATAGCATGCGCCATAACGGAAGACAGCAACGCGGGCTTTCAGTTCTTCGCCCATGTCTTGAAGGACAGCAAGCTGATAAGCGCAGGAGGAAACGGCAATGTCCTCTCCTGTCTGGAGCAGACGGACTCCGCCGATACCCTGGCCATTGTGGACGGGGCCGCCTTTGGAGCCATGATCGAGAGCTGCCTGGAATATATAAAAGTACAGACCAATCGGCGAATAGCCCTCTGGATGCCGGAATCCTTTGAATACCTTATACTGAAATCCGGCGTGATATCCTCCAGGGAACTGGAGGATATCCTGGCTTCCCCCTGGAACTATGTGGAGGCGAGAGAGTCTGAAAGTTGGGAACGCTTTTTCACACAGCTTTTGATATCTCTGGCAAAGGACACACCCTTTCAATATTCCAAGCAGACCCTGAATCCCTCTTACCTGCAGGACAGGACTGTTAGGAAAATCGTAGACGGATTTCCGGCGGCTATAAAAAACCGCCTTTTCGATTTCCAGGCGTAAGTCCATCAAGGCCAGGCTATTCTCTCCGCATTTCATTCATTCAGCGTAGGCTCTATGATCAATTCTTCCATGAACCACATTAAATCCGGATAATCCGGCTCTCTCTCCCTGTATCACCGGGCCAGCCTGCCTATACCCGGAACCGCTTTCCTGAGCACAAAAGGTTCCATCTGCGATGGATTATGATGCCTTATCAAGCATGTCGCGAATATATTTCCGTAGGCCGTCCTCCGTATCTATGCCGTATTTTTGGTTTATCGCGATATAATACCTCATAATCCTCTCTTTGGGAAGAAGCTCACTGGAAGGTATGCTGTCGCCATATCCTTTCCTTGCTTCCATCCACGGATTCTCATTGTGAGCGACCTTCTCCAATGCCTTTCCGCCATACATTCCGAAAGTATTTACCACAAGGTCGATTACATGCTTCTCGTCATCCGTCAGGGCATCCGACCTTCCTTCCAGAAGCGCAAACCGTGCGTCATCAATCGGATTATATTTGAAATCTCTGAACAGGTCATAAACCTGCGGATAAACCGGGCCGTGGATCCATGCCCTGCAGTCTTCCTCAAAAATCGGTCTTCCGTACAATGCAGAATAAACGCCCTGGATAAAATACAGAAGCTTCTGCAGCATAAGCGGGGTCACCTCTTCCAGCTTCTCAAATATATACGCGATTGCCCTTAGCATCTTATCCGAAACGGAAAACAGGCTCTCTATGCTTTCAGCCGCCAAAAGCGCCTTTTTGTATGCCGCATCTGTCAGCTTCGCCCGGTTCTCCATGAGCTTCTGCTTCATATATACCGGAGACGTCAGCGCAGCTTTTACGATATCCGAATACTCTTTAGAGGGTACTTGTCCTTCCAGATATCTCGGTATGGTCACCTCGCCGAATCCAAGAGCCAGGGACAGAGGTGCCTTCCCAATCTTATAGATTTTCATGAGCTTTTCAATATCATCGATTGATACAAGGCATTCCGCCGCCCTGTACTGCTCGTCGATTTCCTGAACATTCTTGTCAATAAGACCGGGAATGCTCATTTCCTCTCCACACTCCGCACAGACGGCCACCGTGATTGCAAAGGTATATTCCTTATCCCTTATATTCTTTGTGATGTCTTTCTTCTGCAGAATGTACTCGGTCTCTTTCCTGCATTCTATACAGAAATCTATATTCAATACTTTACCCTCCGAAGAGCGCATGATGTCATTTTTCTCTTTTCCTATCATTAGCATACGCTTATGATTGCTTTTTGTCAATATCCAATCATAAAAAGACGGTAGGAGAATTTCCCACCGCCAAAGTCTCAAAAGCAAATAAGTGATTTACAGCATTTATTGTGTCATATCCTTATATATGGTTATTATATTTCCAGTTTCCTGTACCAGAATAAAGCGTATGTCTACTTTGCGAATTTGTTCCAGTTTTGACCATCGCTTCGCTAATTCCAGACTCTTTTTCGTATACGGCACCGCAACAGCCGGAATCGTATTTTCATCCATAAAACAGCTGGTCATCAGTTGTCCGATGGCTTCCCTCATAAGGGGGTACTCCTGGCCGCTTTTTCCTTGTCTGCTTTTTTTGCTTTCCACAAACAGAATCCTTCCATCCCGTAAGCAGATTTGGACATCTCCATATCCCGGAATGGATTCCAGAATGATTTGCTCTCTTTGGCCTTCTATGCGATACCTGCCTTGCCAGCGGCCGGGATCTCCATCTATTTTGACACAATGATTTTCTTCCAAAAATCCTTCAATGTCAAAATGCAGTGCCTTTCCGGTTTTGATATGTGCGCCGTCAACCGAAACTTTCACATCATGCTCCGTGAGATGGTTTTTGATGTAGTACATAGCTAAACGCAAACTTACTTCCGGTTCTGTCATACTTGTCAGCCTCTCCTTATCTTTCGCTCATCTATCACTTTCTTCCTGCTTTTCTGCCCACATGGGCATTTGCGCCCATTATATCAGGTCTTGCTTTTAAATCACCCGTATGATTATCATTTCATCAAGACCGATTTCCCCGACATCACATTCCTCTCTTCCACGGAGATAGGTCTGCATATGGTAGAACATCAGACATTCCCGAAAGTATCTCAGCAATTCCTGTGTACGACGTTTATAGCCATATATTTTGAGCATTGTGCGCAGCTTCATTCTCACATAGTCCTGCCCTTCTAAATATAGAATCTGCAGACGCTTCATTTTGAAGAACAAATCCATATCAAAATTTTCAGTCATGAATGCCGCTTCCTCCATCCCACGTCCAAGAGCTTCAAAATCCTTTTGGACAGAGGGAAATTCTTTGTCTATTGTAGGCTTGTCGCATAAATAATCCGTCCAATAGTACACGTCAAGATACAGCTTTCGCAGATTGGAACGATAACAGGGAAGCAGAAAAAGATTGTCGTTTTTCCGTATATTTTCCAGCAGGATGCTGGCTGTCTTCGTTCCCATATCGTAGCTATGGATGATACAGGCGATATCAAACGAGCCATAGTACAGTTCAATCACAATGATCCCAGTTCCTCTGTGTAGTAGCTTTCAAAAATCGGTTTTGACAAAATACGTCGGCTGATCAATTCCTTCAGGCCGATCTGATATGTAATGCCGATGTCGCCATGAACTATTTTCCCTGCCCGCAGGCCATCTGCATAGATTTTAGCAAGAAGTCCTTTTTCGTCATCCGCGGTACGGAAAGGAGTTGCGGTCAATCCAATCAATTTCACATTTTGGACTTTGGCTTTCACCTATTCGATAACCTTCCGGTAGGTCTTGGCTGTTGAGTGATGGGCTTCATCAATGACAAGGAAAATATCCTTTTCGCCTCTTAACCAAATGTCCAATGCGCTGATGTCTCTTCCAGCACTGTCCTTGCTGATAATCAACAGATTGTCGGTTGCCTGAATGTCGATCATCCGGTCATGGCAAGAGGCTCCGGAGATGATTCGGTATTGAAAAAAGGGAATATGCGGAATCACCTCCGAATATGCGAATTTTTGAAAAGATTCTGCCGCCTGGTCGAGCAGCATCTGCCGGTGTGCAATCCACAGAATCTTTTTCTTCTGGTCTAAGGCATTTTTCAATAACCACATTGACATGGTATATGTCTTTCCCCCGCCTGTAGGCAGAACGATCATCGTGCTGTATTGCCTGCTGGCATTGATGATATTCAGGTTTTCCATTGCCCCCTTTTGATGTGCGTAGGGCATTCTGTTATTTGCCCCTTTTTTGGGGAACACCTTTCCATAAGATTCGACTTCAATATAGTCTTGCATCACCACTGCCTCCGCTTTGCTTTTTTTGAACGCTATCCTGTCTCAATAGGCAATCATCGGAATGGACTCCGCTTCTTTTTCGCATCTTGGGGCCTGTCCGGCGGCTATCCGGTAGACCCGGCCGCTGCACTCCCTGATCTGCTCCAGCATTTCGGGGTAGGCGCAGGAGCAGATGTCGAAGAGGCCGATGTTGTAGTTCTCTCCGTCGAAGCGGCCCAGGGTGAACTGGTCATAGCACTGGAAATAATGGCAGCCGACGCCATAGGGGTGGGCAGCTACGCTCTCACAGTAGTAGCGGTAGGCGGTGCCTCTGTCATGCTGGCTCTTCACGGCCTCCAGCCCTGTGGCCGGCAGGCCGGCGTCCAGGGCCCCGAAGTGGAATTCTCCTATCATGACGGGCAGATCCACGCCTAAGTCCGCCACATGCTGTATCTTCTCGGTGGGATCCACGGCGTAGCAGTTTATGGAGAACACATCGAAATTCTCCCAGCCGGTCACCAGGTCCGGATCCGATATCCAGGCCCAGCGCATGCCAAGTATCATATGGTTGGAATCCACCTGCCTGCAGGCCCGGACAGGAATCTCCACATAGGCCCGGAGCATCTGTCTGGAGAATTCCCGCATGTCCCCACGGGACTGGGCCGTCCATTTGGACACGTCCCGCTTAGGCTCCCGTAGACTTTCGAAGCTCTCCAGAGCGCAGCCCCAGGCGGCGTTCAGCCTGTGGATTTCTCCGTAGCGCTCCCGCAGGAATCCGATCAGCCGCTCCTTGCAGGTTGTGTCCGCCGGATTGTACAGCACCTCGTCCGCCAGCACCAGGTTGTCCACGAAGGCCCACATGGGCTCATTGCGCAGGAAATATCCTATCATCAGCGGGTCATCCCGGCGTGCTGCCAGCGCCTGGGCGCAGCTTTCGGCTTCCCTGGCGTATTCTTCGCTGAACACGTCCGGAAAATCCCGGAAAACTGTCTGCTTAGTGGCAGGGAATTCCGGCAGGGACGTGACATAGGGGATGTCCAGCCTGCCCAGGAGCTTGCCGTCGCTCCAGTTCCCCAGGGTGTTCATGCCGTATTTCTTTAGCTGGCCGCAGATCATGTGCTCCCATTTTTGCTGCCAGTCTTCTCCGAATGCACGGTACAGGTTCGCCTTGAAGAAGGAGAACTGACGCATTCCCCGCTTCCGGTTCCCACGGGGCGCTGCCTGGGCGAGCATGCCGCCGAATGCGGGGTCATCCTGCTCCGGCAGCCACTCCAGCCAGTTCTCCACGCCGTCTATGCGGCAGTCGCCGCCCAGGCCTACGCAGTCCGGCCCCATGCTGAAATAGGCGTAGCCCTCCGGATCAGTGAGCCACCATCTGCCGTCCTGCTTGCATTTGGAGAAATAGCCTGTGCCTTCTTTCAGCTTCTTTTCCTTCCAGCCGCCCCAGGCAGACCAGTTCTCGAAGGGGTAGCCGCTACCGCTTTCCGCAAGCTGGGCCTCCAGGCGGAGCTTTAAATCCGCATCACTTTTGACTTTTCCGGTCCATTCTTTCCATGTTGACTGACCGAATCGGTCAACCGGCTTCCTGTCAGGCAGTGTCTGTTCGGGATAGGTATCTGTCAGCATCATATCTGAAATCCGTAGCTTTACATCGTGGAATGCGGGCATGGAAGACAGGACGATTTCTGAAAGTTCCTCTCTGGATACTCTCCTGCCGTGGCAGACGATTTTCAGGGTGCCAGGCAGGGCCTCGGGGAAAAGCTCTCCGGCGTCCATCCAGTTCAAATCGATGCAGACGGTGGTCTCCACTCTTGGCAGCAGGCCAAGGCGGACTGTGAATGCGGGCTTGCGCTCTTCTTCCATGGAATGCCCCTCTTCCATGGAATGCTTTTCTTCCATGGAATGCTCTTCTTCCATTTCCTCGTGCACATAAGCCAGCAGGTTCATGGCTAGGCTGTGCTCCTCCAGCACCTCTATGCGGAAAGTCAGGTATCTCTCCTCACAGGTCATCAGCTGCGGGAGCAAGAATCCCGCGCCCTCTTTCGACAGCCGGAAAATCCCGCTGCCCTCTTCCTGTTCCTGGATGGACGCACCTTTTGTAAGCTGCAATTTATTTAACTGGATTTTCTTCATATTCGTAAATCCGCCTTTCTTATTTTGTTTAACGATTCCTCCCTTTTATGGGTTCTTCAAGATTCCTGTTCTCAATGCTCTGCTCTCTCTATGGAATGCACCTTTTCTATGATACAGCTGTGGGGCTTGTTCGGATCGTCCTTGTCGTAGTTCACGCCCACCAGCAGTATCTCTCCCACATAGCCTTCCAACGCCTGTGTATACTGCCTGTCCTTAATCTGCTGTATGGCAGCGCTGACGGTCTTGTCATATTTCAGTTCCACCACCAGCGCGGGCTTGCCCGTGTGGGGCAGAGGAAGGAAAACGATATCCGCATACCCCCGTCCGGAGGGCAGCTCCCGAATCATCTTGTACTCTTTCCTGGCGCTGTAGTAAGCCAGACTGATTGCGCATGCAATCGAATTCTCATCATTATATGTCAATATGGAAGCCACCTCCGTATGCGCCCTGTCCAGCCCCTGGGCTACGCTCTCAGCATCTCCCCGCAGCGTGTCCTCCAGAAGCTTTTCGGATGCCTTCAGCACCCGCATCACCTCCGGCCAACCGCCCACGCTCATGGCATTCTCGAATTCCCCCATAATCTCCTTGTTGGGGATGAACGCCTCCTCCGTCTCGGAGTCATACCCCAGATATCCCAGATGAATCAATAGCGTCAGGACATCATCCTTTGTATCAAAATTCCGCATATCGTTCTGAAAGCTACGGGTATTGACCTTCACCCGCTCTCCGCCCAGCATCCGCACGATGTCCGAGCGAAGCCCATCGAAGTCCATGTCCATATAGATTTTCAGCGCCTCATAGGTCTCCGTGGAAGTCCAGTAGTTGGACAGCACGCCGTTGCGCATGGCAGCCACCACAGACCTGGGATTGTAGATATGGCGGAACCGCCGCAAGCGATATCCGTCATACCAGTCACTTATCTTCTCAAAATCCATGTCGAACCGCACACATAAAGCCTTTACTTCCTCTTCCGTAAAGCCGGTGTATTCTTCAAAGGCATACTGATTGGTCATGGAATACTCCCAGAACATGTTCAGAGCGGAATGCTGCCCGTACTTCTTCACCGGCAGAATCCCTGTTATATAGGCCAGCGCCACGAAAATCTGGTCTTTCAGGAGATTGCGCAGGAAATCAAGGTACTGCTTCTGCAGCGCCTCGGACTCCTGCCTTTCCCGCATCACACAGTCCCATTCATCAACGAGAAAGATAAACGGTCTGTGCGTTTTCGCGTAAATTTTTCTCAGCGCAGCGGCAAGTCCCATGCTCTGCCCTTTTAAGATGTCCTCATACTCCTCCTGCAATTCCCCTGTTACTTCCTGCTCCAGATATTCTGTCACCTTTTCGGAATCTGTCTCAATCAGGAACTGCTGCATGTTCAGATAGATAACATCATATCGGTTCAGATGCTCTGGGAAAGATTCGTTGCTCTCAATCTTAAGCCCCGCGAACAGTTCCCTGGAATCATAGCCGCTGCCATAATAGGCGGCCAGCATCTGAAGCGCCATGGATTTCCCGAAACGCCTTGGTCTGCTGACACAGACATATTTATCATTTGTATTCAATAATTCATTTGTACAGGCAATCAGATTCGTCTTGTCCACATATATCTTGGAGCGAATCGATTCCCGGAACCCCTGGTTTCCCGGATTCAGATAAATTCCCATAGAGCACCTCCTGTTCCCGTAGCCAGCATCTAAATCTTCAATGAATGCCCTTCTTCAATGAATGCCCTTCTTCATTTCCATCTTAGCACACCACCACGGACTATGCAAAAGAATTCTGGGACAGCACAAAAATTGCAAAAAAATTCCCTGAAAAAGGGGCCGCCGCAGCCGCGACAGCCCCTCTTATCATGGCATCTTGCTCTACAGATTATCTGTATCACTTCACAGATTGATACCACTCATTCACTTCCTGCGTAATCTGGTCTCCGCCCTGTGCCTTCCAGTCCTCCACGAACTTGTCGAAAGCATCGATGGATTCCTTGCCGTAGATGATGTTGGTGTACAGCTGCTTCTCCATGGTCTGGAGCTGCTCCCAGCTCCTCTGCATGGTGGAGGTAGGCGCTGTGTTGAACATATTGGGAAGCTGCTCCTCCGTATGCTGTCCCGCGATCACATAGCCCTCGGCCATGGCGGGCGAAGTCTCGAAAGCTGCCGCCGCACGGATTTCTCCACCGCTCTCCGGCGTCTTGCCCCCTGATACGTTGACATAGTCGTCCGTGGTGTTCAGCGCGGGGGAGTTCTTCATGACTGTGCTCTTGCCAGGCATGAAGGGATCCGTCACAGGGGGATCGAACAGCGTGCTGTCGAACACCACCTTATCGTTTACGATATCGTAGTCATACTCCTGCAGATAGCCGTACTGGAAGTCGCCGGTTCCGAAAGCCCCGTCATACAGCCAGTCCAGATATTTGAAGAACTCTTCCATATGCTCGAACTCGCTGTTGAACATCAGCCAGCCGTCATTGACCTCGGCTGCCTGGTAGGTGGGATCCCCATTGTCCTGCCGCAGGGTCGGATAAGCCTTGATCACGGCATCGGGATGGACGCTGGTCACGTCAGCCACGGAGCCGATGGCCCAGGGACGACCGATGAAGATGCCTGCCTTGCCCTCCGTGAACTGTCCCATGGCGTCCCATGCGCCTGTGGCGGCAGCCTCCTGGAACAGCCAGCCGTTGGCATGCCACTGGGCGATCCGCTCCAGGGCCTTCTTGTTCCCCTCGTGGATGGAGCCGTACATCAGGTTGCCGCTCTCGTCCTCCTGCCAGCTGCCGGGATAGTTCTTTCCGGAATAAGCTGAGAACAGGGTCACAGGGTCTGCCACCCAGCCGGTGTTGTAAAGGTCGCTGCCGGAATAGGTGAAGCCATAGGTATCCTTCTGGCCGTTGCCGTCCGGATCGTCCTCGGTAAAGGCCTTGATGACAGCCTCGAACTCGTCCATGTTGGTCGGGGCCTGGAGTCCTAAGTTGTCCAGCCAGTCCTGGCGGATAATCATGACCTGGCCCTCTGTCAGATGGGGGGAGCAGGCGATTCCGTATGTCCTGCCGTCCTTGGTCAGCGGATAGAAGGTGGCGGGATACTGGTCATAGACCTCCTTCAGACGTTCCGGCATGTACTGCTCGATGTCGTCCGTGATGTCCTTCGCCCGTCCGGACTCAATCATGTCCGCAATCATCTGGGTGCCGTACACCGGGAACACGTCCGGCAGATCCTCGGAACCCGTCAGGGCCAGGCGCAGCTTCGTGTCATAGTTTCCCGCATCGCCGCCTAGCAGCGTGGTCTCCATCTTCAGGCCCAGCTTCTCCTCGGCCAGCCGCGTCATGGGATTGTTGTTGATGTCGTCCCCGGAGGCGTACCGCCCGGTGTTCTCGTCAAGCTGCTTCGCGATGGTGATGGTCAGCACCTCGCCGCTGCCGCCGGCCTCTTCCCCTGCGTCCGCGACGCTGCTCTCCTCTTCCGCACCGGCGTCCGCACCGGCATCCTCGCTGTTCTCCGCCGCGGGACTGCTCTCCTGGCTGCTGCTCCCCTGGCTGGATTCCCCGCCGCTGCCGCCGCATGCGCTCAGAAGCATTGCCGTGCCCAGCAACAGACTTAAGGCTACTTTTCTTTTTTTCATTTTCATCCTCCTCGATTGATTTTTATGGAAGATGCCGCTTCCATGGGAATGTCCTCATCCATCCGAAGACCTTTCCTCCATATGGAATGCCCCTCTTCCATTTTATCTCAAGCCCCTTCAGGGGCGGAGATTCTGCTCCTCTTCCATGGAATGCTCCTCTTCCATGGAATGCTCCTGTTCCATTTACTCCTTCACAGCTCCCATGACGATGCCCTTTGCGAAATGCTTCTGCAGGAACGGGTACACCATCAGGATGGGCAGCGCGCCGATGAACACCTGGGCCGCTTTGATGGTGCGCTCCGACATGGCCGCCGCGGAGGTGGGATCCAGGGCCAGATCCTGCTGGTTCCCCTGCACCACGATGACCTGCAGGAAGGAGGCCAGAGGGTAATCC
Organism: uncultured Acetatifactor sp.; assembly: GCF_948601915.1. Lineage (NCBI taxonomy): Bacteria > Bacillati > Bacillota > Clostridia > Lachnospirales > Lachnospiraceae > Acetatifactor > uncultured Acetatifactor sp. The sequence goes on from NZ_CAPDXS010000081.1 coordinate 14,301, forward strand.
TTGGTATCCGACATGTACAGGATACCTGTGAACCATTCATTCCAATTGCCTACCATGATGAAAAGGGCTACCGTGGCCAGCCCCGCCTTGGACAGGGGCAGGAATATCTTCCACAGGATCTGGAAGAAGTTCGCGCCGTCCACCAGAGCCGCCTCCTCCAAAGCCTTTGGAATGGACTTGAAGAAGTTCATGATCAGTATCAGGTTATAGCAGCTGAACGCCCCCGGAATAATGTAGACCCAGAAGCTGTTCTTCAGGCCCAACGCTGAATTCACCAGGTAGCTGGGAATCAGGCCGCCGCCGAAAAGCATCGTGAACACGAAGAACCACATCAGCGCCGTCCGCCCTCTGAAATCCTTGGACAGGGCGTACCCTGCCGTAACGATGACGAACATACTGAAAAACGTACCGATCAGCGTCCGCGCCACGGAGATGGCGATGGAACGGATGAAGTTCGCGTTCTGGAAGGTCTTCTCATAGGCCATGGTGGTAAAGTCCACCGGCCAGAAGGTCACCATGCCGCTGTTCGCAGCCGCCTTGCCGCTCAAGGAGATGGCGAACAGGTTCAATAGCGGCAGCACGCACAGCAGAGCCATCAAAAGCAGGAATATCGTATTACAGACAATAAATACCTTTCTCCCCGTAGAAACACGTCTCACTTTCATCCACCTCCTAAAAGATTCTGTATCCGGCGAACTTATACGCCAGCTTATATGCAATCGCCGTCAGCAGGAGCCCTACTCCCGACTTGAACAGGCCCACCGCCGTACCAAAGCTGTACTGTCCGTTCACCAGGGACTGCCGGTACACATAAGTGTCGATGATATCGCCTGTGCTGTAGGTCAGGGGCGAATACAGGTTGAAAACCTGGTCGAAGCCTGCGTTCAACACGTTTCCTAAGCTCAGGGTAGCCATGACGATGATCATGGGCAGGATGCCGGTGAGGGTGATATGTATGGTCTGCTGCCAGCGGTTGGCCCCGTCCATCTCCGCCGCCTCATACAGGTTCTGGTCGATGTTGGAGATGGCCGCCAGGTAGACGATCATGCCGAAGCCGAAGCCCTTCCACACATCGGATATGACCACGATCTGCCGGAACATCCCGGCCTCCCCCAGGAAGAAGATGGGATCCACGCCAAGCTTCTGCAGAAAGCTGTTCACGATTCCGTCCAGTCCCAGGATGTCCCGCAGCATGCCTGCCACAGTAATCCAGGAGAGGAAATGGGGCAGATAGACCAGCGTCTGGATTCCCTTCTTCAGCCCCGCATGCCTGACCTCGTTCAGGAGCAGCGCCATGGCAATCGGCACCACCAGGCCGCATATGATCTTCGCCACCGCGATGATCAGGGTGTTGATGATCGCCTGATAAGATTCCTTGAACATGAAAATCTGTTTGAAATTCTCCATGCCGATGAATTCCGATCCCCGGATCCCCAGCCAGGGCTTATAGTTCTGGAACGCCATCACCAGGCCGCCCATGGGGATATAGCAGAATATCACCGCCAGTATGATGCTGGGCAGTACCAGCACGTACAGCGGCCAGTTGTGCGCCACTTCCTGCCTCCAGGTCTTCGGATGCCCCTTGAGCCCTTTGGAATGCTTTCCTTTCATTCCCATTTCCCGTCCCTCCTTGTTTTTTCGTCCATTTTTTAAGAATTTTCTGTTGAAATTCTTTCCTGTTGCCTATTATAATGGAAAACCTGTCCAAATCCTATGAAGCAAATCTCTCTGTTTCGCCTGAAAAATAGACATGAAACCGGATTCAATATGTCATTTTCTTAGCAGGAATAAAAAAAGGACAATCGAATGGCGACTGTCCCTGTGCATATTGCAGCGCGACACAATGAAGATGAGCATTCTTTGAAGAAGAGCATTCAATGAAGAAGGGCATTCTTTGAAGAGGGGCATCATGGCTCCTCCCGCATCCTCTCGTTCACGATCCGTATCACATCCTCCAGCCCTGCCTCCTCGTACTCCTGCCTGATTTCCTCCCACATCTCCTCCACCGGCTCCGAACCGGTCATGATGCGCACGAAGTCGCCCCCAACCTGAATCGTGAAGTCAATCTGGGACTCCTTCATGATGCTGCTGCATCTGGGCTCATACGCCGGGATTGGGACAGTCTCCGCCTCCCGCATCAGTTCCATATCCCTCTCCTTGTAAGCCGATGGAATCGTGTCGGGAAATCGCTCGTCATACAAGCTGGAATCCCAGCGCACCAGTGTGGCGAACACCCCGCAGGAGGGATATTTCCCCGCTACATAGACCTCTGGATCATGCATTTCTACCCTACCGCCTACCACCTCATACAAATCCCCCTCCGGGCCGTAGGTGCCCAGGAAAGCTCCCTCGTCGCTCAGGAGATAATCGTAAATTTGAAGTATCCTATCCCGTTTTTCGTCATCCGCTTTGGCACTGATATAGGATTCGCTCCAGGCATAGCCCCAGATGGGATACGCCTTGTTCCCGTTCTTATCCTGCATGAGCCCCAGGGCTTTCACATCCTCCAGAAAATCCCTTCCATGGTATTCCTCCCAGGGAATCCCCAGGCTTCCGTACACGCCGCCGAATCCGCCGGAGTACAGGAGCGCCGCGCTCTCTCCCCGGAGAAACTTCTCCTGAGCGCTGTTGACAGTCTGCATCACCGCATCCTGCTCGATGACACCGGAAGTATACAGCTCCCTGCCCAGCCGGAACGCGGGGATCAAATCGTCGGTAAAATAAACAGGCCGATAGACACCGTCCCCATCCAGCTTCCAGAAGAACTGGGTTCCGTCCGCCACAGCGATGGAGGAGGCATAGGGCAGCAGAAGCCCGCTGATCTGATCCAGGCTCCCGGAGGTCAGCCCCTGGATGCCCGTCCCCTCCGGATCCTCCCGGATAATCGCCAGCATCATCTCCTGGAATTCCTCCCAGGTCTCCGGCTCTTCGGTGATGCCCGCCGCCTGGGCCAGATCCCACCGATAGGCAATGATCCTGTCGATGCTGGTCCAGGCCTGGGAGGGGTATGTGAGCCTGGGGATGCAGTACATCTCTCCGTCCGCCAAAGAGAGCTCTTCCTCGGCCAGCCCCGCTATATACTGCTGTAGGTAGGGGTAGGCTGAGAGATCCTTTGGGATAGCGCTCAGCAGCCCCTTCTGTATCCACTGGAAATAGTGGAGGGAATTGCGGAAATCCCCCACGAACAGATCCGGCAGGCTGTCCGTGGCCGCCCATCGCTCGATTTTCTCATAATAATCATTCCAGGTCATGTTCACAGGTACAAAGGTCACGTTGAACCGCTCTTCTATGGCCGTCAGCACCGGATCTCCCGCCAGAGCCTTCTCCGCGTCCCAGACTCCTATGGTAATCTTCATCCGCGTGTCCGGAACAGTCTCCTCCTTATCCGCAGCGCAGCCAATCACCCCCCCGGACAGCAAAATCATCATCAACCCCAAAAACAGAATCCGTCCTCTCATACCCTTCCTGCCGCTCCTTCCCCATCCTAATCTGCCGCCGTTTTGTGCCCGGCCACGCCCCGCCTTCAGCTATTGGTGCGGTACTGCCCCGGTGTCACCCCGGTAAATTTCTTGAACGTCTTGATAAAGTGGAAAGTATCGTTGAAGCCCACCTCCAAGGCAATATCCGTCAGAGGCTTCTTGGTATTGGCCAGCAGCTCCTTGGCATCTTCCAGCCGCTTCTGGGTCACATAGTGCACAAAAGTAATCCCAGCCTCCTTTTTAAAAAGCTGGCTCACATAGTTGGAATTCATATGCAGCACCTGGGCCGCCCCCGACAGGGAAATCTCCCCCTTGTAGTTCTCGTTGATATACTGCATCAGCTTCATGAACGCCGCGTTGGAGAACCTGGGCTGGTTCTCCGCCCCCAGACTGTGCTCCTCCAGGAGCCGCTTCAGCCGCCCTATCATTTCCGCAAAATCCCCATAGATTTCCACCAGCTGCTCTATGCTATAGACATAGGAATCGTTCTCCTCGTCCCGGGACTGGGACTGGGTGGAGACCATGTTGCAGAGCCGCAGGGCGCTGTACACGGTAAAGTCCCCCCTGCCCTTGTCCCTGATCTCCTCCAGCAGGGCGTTCAGGTCGCCCCACTGGCCTGCCTGGAGCTTCTCCTGGACGCTGTCCAGCCAGCGGTTGGCTTTTGCCTCGTCCGGTCGGGCGCATATCCGCTCCTTGCTGTCCACAAAATACTGGAAAGCGCGCCTGTTGCACTCCTCCAGCCCGTCGTAGATTTCGCCGCCGGATACCGCCTGCTCCAGATACCCGATTCCAAACCACCCGGGAATCTCCTCCAGAGCCTCCGCCAGCTCCGATACCCGGTCTGTCTTCATGATATAGCCCCACTGCCGCCAGCCCAGCCGCAGGCAGATCCCCGCCTGCTCCAGCGCCTCCATCTTCCGCTCCCCTACAGAGGCTGCAAGAAAGCAGCTCTCCTGGGTGAACCCAAGGCCCGAAAGGCATTCTCTGATTTCCGATGCGTTGCGTCTTTCCAGCACGTCCACCAAATCCTCCCAGTCCCCGATATGCCTGTCCCGGTTCAGGTTCTGCACCGCCTTGCGCAAAAACCGGGTCATCTGGGTATAGTCCAGGGGCTTTAAGCAGTATCCGATGACGCCGTACTGGATGGCCTTCTCCGCATAGGCGAACTCCGCGTAGCCGCTGGCGATGATAAGCTGCATCTTTTCGTTCCGCCTGCGCAGCTGCTCGCAGAGCTCCAGGCCGTTGATCCCAGGCATGCGGATATCAATGATCGCCACGTCCACCTGCTCCTTCTGGGCCAGCCTCAGCGCCTCACTGCCGTCAGATGCCGTGGCTGCCACCACCAGACCAAGCTCAACCCAGGGCACGGAGCCCACCAGAGATTGTATTACGGAATTTTCATCATCTGCTATCAATACCCGGAACATCTGCCATCCCTCTCCTTTCAAATACTCACAAATTCTTCTCACGCTCTTTTCACTCTTTTGCAGGCAGCCGGAGGGTGACCGTGGTGCCGTCCTCCGGCAGGCTCTCTATCTGGACGCCGTATCGCTCCCCGTACTGGAGCCGAATCCTGGCGTTGGTGTTCAGCGTCCCCACATGCTTCCTGGTGTCCGCGCTCTTCTCCCGCAGCATGCCCTGCAGCTCTGCCAGCTCCGCCTCCCCGATGCCCACACCATCGTCCTTTACCGTTATGATCAGATCGTTCTCCTCCACCCTGGCCCCAATGTAGAGGCTGCCCTTGCCGCTCTTGGGCTCCAGCCCGTGGAAGATGGAATTCTCCACAATGGGCTGCAGCAGCATCTTCATCACCTTCAGCTCCAACACGTCTTCAGAAACGAAATAATACACGGAAATCTTCCCCTCGAAGCGCATCTGCTGGATCCGGCTATAGGACTTGATAATGGAGATTTCCTCCTCCAGGGTTACCTCGTCCTCGCCCTTGGCGCTGTAGCGGAAGATATGGCCCATGTCCAGAGTCATCTGGGCAATCTCCGGCGCGTCCTTCTCCAGGGCCATCTTTCGGATGACCTCCAGGGTATTGTACAGGAAATGGGGATCCACCTGGCTGCGCAGATACGCCAGCTCCGCCTCCTGCTTCTGTACCTTCAGCTCATACAAATCCGTAGCGGACTGGAAGATTTTCCGGTTCAGGCTCTCTATGTCCTCCAACATGCCGGAAAACTCATGTCCAAGCTCCTCGATTTCCGAACATCCCCTCAGGTTCAGATCCGTCTCCAGCCCTCTCTGGCTGGACTGCCTGATCTGCCGAATCGTGGCGTGGAACTGGTGCAGAGGTCTCACCACTCCCCTGGACACCAGGAGGAAAAACATGGCACAGAACACCCCTGCCGCCATCACGCAGCCCCAGATCAGAAGCTGTATCTGCGTCATGCCCCTGCCCATGTCCCGCACATCCAGCGCTCCCACCAGGTAGCAGTCCATGTCCTCAAAGTAATAGCTGCGGATGTCATAATGTCCGCCCTCCGCAAGGTGCTCCGGATAATCCCCTTCCTGCCAGAGCCGATACACCTCATAGACCTCCTCCGCCGACTGACCGATGGAGAACAGGACGCCCTCCCTGTCAGTGAGGAAGTACATCTGGTTTTCCTCGCCGTCGTTCTCCGCCAGGAAATCCGCAGCATTCAGCGATATGACAATGGTCCCCAGGTTCTGCGTCCCGACGATGACATCCCCCGCATACACCATCATGTCCGGCTTCTCGGCTTCACTGGTGAAGCTGTGGCTGCAGAAGCCAATCCACCGAAAAGGCCTTCCGTTCACCATCGCCCGTATCCTGTCCAAATCCTCTCCGCGCAGCACATTGGAATAGTGGATTTTGTCATTGACCAGAGAGATATCCTCTATAGTAGACTCCAAAACCTTGTGTCTGGCCAGGCATTCCATGGCGGGGCGGCGCAGCGGGGACATCTGGGCATAGTCGCTTGCCAGAAGCGCCTGTATCGCATCGTCCTCGCCGATGTTGATACAGAAATTCTCCATTTTACCGTACATCAGATCCATCTGGTCAATCAGCCGCTGGGTGGCTACCTGCATATGCTCGTCCTCGCTCCTGCGTATCAGCGCCCTTATGGATACGCTGATTAGGGCGCATACCAGGACGAACAGGGCCAGCATCAAAATCACGATAGTCTTCATCTGATTCCGGATGCTCATCTTGTGAAATGTTATGTGAAAAGACATATTGCACCCCTCAATTATACTGCGCACCGGTTAAATTTGCAGTGCGACCCGACTGCAGACCGCCAGCCAGGTACTTACCCGGGGACACCACTGTAAATCCCGGCGGTCGGCAGTATATCTGCATTCAGTATAGCATGATGCTTTTTTGGAAAAAATGGATTTTTCTTAGAGATTGATTGGTTTATTTTTAGACGGTTCTAATGAATAGAAATCCCCACGGCAATGCCTTTTCGGCCCGCCGTGGGGAATCGACCTAATTGTATCTCTATACTATGGCTTCTATCAGAACTTTGTCACCTAGGCGGACTTCCCGGATGCCAATCTGCTTCTTCTGGTTGAAATTAAAGCTCAGCATATAGCCTCTTTTCAATTGGTAATCCTCCAGATATCCCAAAAGCTGCTCTTCTCCGCGGCGGTTGTATTCCGCTCCATGCCATATTTTCATCTCTATGACATATCGCTCCCCCCGGTAATCCACGATTACATCTGTCCTCCTCAGACTTCTGGTCCTGGCTTCGATATAGCATACTGCTTAACGATTTCACTTGCCGTGAAACCAGACTGCATAACGCTGACTGGTTCATTCGCATGATTACATTAGGCAGCATTCAGCGTTATGCAGTATAATTCCCGGTGCCGTTGATAATGGGCCGCATATCCAGATGCCCATCTGCCATAAACTGGCTTCTATCCTCCAGGGACGCCTTGTGGATATCCAGCTCCTGCATCCTCGCACCAGACAGATAGAAATTGTACAAGCGCATCTCGAAAATCCGATTCGCAATCAAGGTCATTTGAACTTACTCTATTCTCTTTCTGGGACTACCCTAAATTGCCCTCTCAGGATATTCGGGTGCGCCTTGGGATAAAGCGTCTGCCTGGGGCATATGCCAGGTGGTGGTGGCCTTGAACAGATCCCCGTCCACCTCCAGCGTCAGCTCCCCGCCCTGGAGCTCCATGAAGCTCTTGGCGATGGCAAGGCCCAGGCCGCTGCCCTCCGTGTTCCGGGAGGCGTCCCCCCGCACGAACCGTTCCGTCAGCTCCGAGGAATCCACCGTTATCTCCTGGGCGGAGATGTTCTTCAAGGTGATGATGACCGTGTCCCCTATGCGGAAGCCGTTCACATAGACCCTGGTGCCCGGCAGGGCGTATTTCGCAATGTTGCCGAAGAGGTTCTCATAGATGCGGTAGGTCTTCTGGCTGTCAAGAGGCAGTATCACCTTCTCCTCCGTCAGGTTCATCCGCACGTCCAGCCCTGCCTCCCCCAGCTTATCCGACATCTCGAATGCCACCTGCTTCAGCAAGTTCATGATGTCCAGGTCCATGATGTTCAGCGTGATGTTCTGGGAGCTGGCCTTGCTGAACTCGAACAGATCCTCTATCAGGCTCTTGAGCCTCAGGGACTTCCGCTCCAGCGTGTTCAGGTACTCTTCCCGCTGTTCCGGGGTAATGTCCTTCTCCTTCAGCAGGTTGATGTAGGTGATGATTGCAGTCAGCGGCGTCTTTAAATCGTGGGACATGTTCGTCACCAGCTCCACCTTCATCCGCTGGCTCTTCACCTCCGTGTCCACAGCCTTCTGCAGCCCATCCTGGATTTTGAACACCTGCTCCCGGAAGGGCTCGAAGATGCCCAAGTCCTCGGGAATGGACACGTTCAGGTTCCCCTCCGCGATCTCGTCCACAGCCTTCAGCAATATCCGGTAGCGCTTCTGCAGCTGGCTCACATATCGCCGCAGGATGATGTACAGCAGAACGGAGTAGACCACCACCACCGGGAAACCGCCTACCCAGAGGCTGCTTATCAGGAGCAGGATCACTGCGTTGGCAATCAGCAGCTTGACAATCGTCCAGTTTGCGTCCTTCGTCAAATCCATATGCGCCACCGCCTCATAAGCCCCCACCACCTTTCCTTTTATGAACGGGAAGAAACGGTATATCATGCTCCGCTGTCTGATATATCTCCACAGGCCCAGCTCCCGCAAAGCCCTGGCGCAGATGCCCGCATACCAGCAGCAGAACGCATACAGGGTGAGCGCCGCTATATTCAGCGCCATGGCCAGTACCTTGGCGCTGGTCAGGCTCAGGCCCAGATACTCCATAAACGCCCCCCCTGCCCTGCCGCTGGCCACATAGACGATGACGGAGAGAATCGCACTGCCGCTGGCCATCAGGCAGAATCCCACACAGACAAGGAATTCCAGCGAGACCGCGCAGGCCTTCTCCTCCATCCAGGGCTTTCCGGTCCCCGGCATGGGCAGGAACATCCCCAGCAGCGCCAGCCCTGCTATGCAAAGACCCAGAATTTCCCCCAGGCCGAAGCTGTAATAAGCATCGGCGGAAAAGTTGTGATAGCTGGACGTGGCATAGAATTGGACTTCCGTATCATAGGCCAATCCGTTGACCAGCCTGCCCACGTACAGGCCCTGGGACTTCTCCTTTCTGGCCTCCCATTCCTCTGTGGAAATGGCGTAAGTCACTGTACAGCCCGCGGGCCCCTTCATCCGCCCGTATCTGCCGAAGGTATCCATGGCCTCGGCCAGCTGGCCCTGGATGAAATTCGCCCTGACAGCCTCATTGGCCAGCTTTCTGATCTGGCTCGCGTCCTTGCCGCAGATATCGTCCCCGATGGTCACATACCCTGCGTCGTCGAAGCGGAAGCTGAGCTGGAAATACTGGGCCTCAGTGCTTCTGTTCCTGTCGTCCACGGACATGTTCGTCACATATTTCCCCGTGGCATGGTCCTCGATGATATAGTCGTAGCAACTGTTCAGGTCCGCGAAATTCGTCTCCAGAACGCCGAAGTATTCCTCCAGCATCTGCATTTCGTATTCCAGTTCATGGGAGTCTGTCCGGCCAATGTCGTAAACCTCCTGGCCGCCCGTGTAAGCCTCCAGCTCCTTTTCGTCCAGAATGCCCTCCTGTATATAGGCCTGCAGCTCCTCCCGGTTCAGATAACCTTCCAGGATGGCCTCCTGCATGGATATCCCCGTCAGCTCCTCCCGAGATCGGAAGAGCACACGTCTGAACTCCAGTC
>NZ_CAPDXS010000082.1:0-23975 GCF_948601915.1 uncultured Acetatifactor sp.
TGGTGACTGGAGTTCAGACGTGTGCTCTTCCGATCTAGGTTGAACATGCCGATAGCGATGTCGCCGTTCTCCAGCTGCCTGGAATACAGCAGCAGGTCATCCCCGGACCATGTGCCCACCAGCTTCACCGGCTGGCGGCAGAGCCTGTCCTGATTGATGCGGACGACCTCCTCATTGCCCAGGATCTCCAGCGCGGCCTGGCTCATATTTCGGATGTCGCAGCCGATCATCAGAGGCGAGCCCATGAAGGCCCAGATGGAGAAATGGGTCCTGTACTGGACATCGCTGCAGCCCTGCAGGCCTACATGCCCCTTGCCGTACATGCCCACCACCAGCATGTCCATGTCGTTGAAGCAGCCCAGCCCGTTGTAGGGATGGAGCTTCTCCTGTTGGCGGGTCAGGTTCTTGATGGACTCCCAGGTGTCGAAGATGTCCCCTGTGGAGCGCCACATGGAAGCCCCTGTGGTCTTGATCCACTCGTGGGTCTCGTCTATGCCCCAGGAGCAGGCGGAGAACAGGATGTCGCGTCCGCAGTTCTCCAGTGCCAGCCCCATGCGTCGGTACAGATACTTTCCGGGGATGATGGGGCTGTGGTAGCAGTAGTCGTATTTCAGGAAATCCACACCCCACTCCGCGAAGGTCTCCGCGTCTACGAACTCATGCTCGAAGCTGCCCGGGTATCCGGCACAGGTCAGGTTCCCTGCGCAGGAATACATGCCGAATTTCAGGCCTTTGGAATGGACATAGTCCGCCACTGCCTTCATGCCGTGGGGAAACTTCTCCGGATCCGCCACCAGGCGGCCCTGCCCGTCCCTCTCCTTCAGCGACCAGCAGTCGTCGATGACCAGGTACTCGTAGCCCTTCTGCGGCAGCCCCTTCTCCACCATGGCATCCGCGGTCTGGAAGATCAGCTGCTCGTTGATGTGCTCCCCAAAGGTGTTCCAGGAATTCCATCCCATGGGCGGTGTCAGTTTCATCATATTGATTGCCCTCCTTCTGTTCTTACAAGCTTTCCTCTCCGGCAGCCGCCGGATTCTGCCGTCAGTCAAAAACCTATGCCTGGATTCAGTATAAATCCGTTCCCGCTCTATGGCAAGGGTAAAGCGAAAATCAAATACCCCGCTGCAAGCACGGCCGCCTGGCTCATTGCCCGCGGGAATATAGTCCCTATCGGTGCCTCCAGGTAGACCTGGTGGCCAGTATCAGGATGGGGAAAATCTCCAGCCTTCCCGCCAGCATGTCCCAGGTCAGCACCAGCTTGGAGAAATCACTGTACGCGGCATAATTGCAGGTAGGCCCCACCGCCTCGAAGCCGGGACCGATATTGTTGAAGCAGGCGAATACCGCAGACAGGTTCGTAGTAATAGAGAATCCGTCCAGAGAGACCAGGAGGAAGCTCAGAATCGTCACTATCACATAGGCCGCCAGATAGGCGTTGACGTTCTGCAGCACCTTCTCGTCCACCGGATGGCCGTTGAGCCGCACCACCTCCACCTTCTGGGGATGCACCACCTGGCGCACGCTTCTGTGGAGGCTCTTCGCCACCAGCAGGGCTCTGCCGCATTTGAAGCCGCCCCCTGTGCTGCCCGCGCTGGCTCCCAGGATCATCAGGCACAGCAATATCGCCTTGGACAGCCCGGGCCACAGCTCGTAGTCCGTGGTGGCGAAGCCGGTGGTGGTGATGATGGTCACCACCTGGAAGGCGGCATGGCGCACCGTCTCCCCCAGGGTATCGTAGAACCCCCGCAGGTTCCATACGATCAGCAATACGCTCCCCAGCACCGCCCCCAGGTACAGCCGCAGCTCCTCGTCCCTGAACACGCTCTTCACCTGGCGCAGCAGGAGCAGATAATAGCAGCTGAAGTTCACGCCGCACAGCAGCATGAACACCGTGCACACATTCTGGATATAGGGGCTGTAGCCGGCTATGCTGTCGTTCTTCACCCCGAAGCCTCCCGTCCCCACCGTGCCGAAGGCCGTGCAGACCGCCTCGAACAGGGGCATGTCCCCCAGCAGCAGGAATATCACGTCCAGCACCGTCAGCAGGATGTAGATCAGGTATAGAATCGTGGCCGTCTTCTTCATCTTCGGCACAAGCTTGCCCACATTGGGGCCAGGGCTCTCGGCCCGCAGCAGGTGCATTGTGAAGCCGTTGCCCCCGGAGGAGGAGATGGCCAGCAGGAACACCAGCACCCCCATGCCCCCCAGCCAGTGGCTGAAGCTCCTCCAGTAGAGGATCCCCTTCGGCACGTCCTCCACCGCAGGCAGGATGGAGGCTCCGGTGGTGGTAAAGCCCGACACGATCTCAAAGAGCGCGTCAATGTAATTGGGCATCACCCCGGACAGGAAGAAGGGCAGACAGCCCAGCAGGCTCATGGCGATCCAGCTTAAGCCCACGCAGGCCAGCCCCTCCTTGGCATAAAACTTTTTCTGACAGCCCCTGCCCAGCCACATCAGTCCGCCCGCCGCCAGGAGGAGCGCTCCCAGGCTCCACATGAAGGCCGTCACTGCGCCGAATTCGGCCTCCCACAGGCTGATCAGCATGGCAGGCACCATGAATACGGCTTCCACCATCAGGATGTTTCCGATGAACTTCCCCATCATCTTATAGTTCATGTCTCTTCTTACGCTCCATGCCCAGATTCATTTTACTCGAAGATATCGTTCAGCTGGTAGATCGTCCTCTCCCTGCCGGTGACCACATATACGATATCGCCAATATTAAAATACGAATCACCGTTTGGTATCTCCATCTTCGCACCCTTCAAGATGCACACCACCAGCACGCCCTTTTTCAGCTTCAGCTCCTTCAGCGTCCTGCCGCAGTTCTTGGTCCTCTCGTCCGCCAGGAATTCCATGGCCTCCGCCTGCCCGTCCGCTATGGTGTGCACCGTCAGGGCCGCTCCCGTCTGGTTCTTCATGGCCCTCACATACTGCACGATGGTATTGCAGCACAGCTCCTTGGGACTGACCACGCTTCCCAGGGACAGCTTGCCCAGAAGGTCCGTATTCTCGATATGTCCCAGCTTGGTAATGACCTGGGGCACGCCGCAGCTCAGCCCATAGAGGGAGATGATCATGTTCAGCTCGTCCATGCCAGTCATGGTGGCCAGGGCGTCGCAGCCCGAGACGCCCTCGCTCTCCAGCAGGAATTGGCTGCTGGAATCCCCCTGTATGATGCAGGTGGAGGGGAGCATGGCCGAAAGCTGCCTGCACCGTTCGGCATTCTGCTCTATGATCTGCACCTGGATGCCGCTGTTCTGCAGCTGGTTGGCCAGGTAGTAGCTGACCCGTCCGCCGCCGCAGAGCATCACCCTCTTCACCTTGTGGGTGACTACGCCCAGGTTCTTCAGGAGGGTGGCCAGGACATTGGTGAATGCCGTCACATAGATGCGGTCCCCTGCCCGGAGCACAAAATTCCCTCCCGGCGCCACTGCCTTGCCGTCCCGCAGCACGGCGCAGACCAAAGTCTTGCACTTCACGATGCCGTCCATATCGTTCAGGGCCACATTGCACAGCTTGCTGCGCTCGTCGATCCGCAGCTCCACGATCTCCACCCGTCCCTTGGTGAAGGTGTCCCGCTTCAGGAAGCCCGGATACTTCAAAAGGCGCTCGATCTCCGTGGCCGCCTGCCTCTCCGGGTTCACCACCATGGACAGGGCGAACATGTCCCGCATGGCGTAGATCTGGTTGGTGTATTCCGGATTGCAGACCCTGGCGATGGTATGGATATTGGCATTCAGGCCGTGGGCCGTCATGCAGCACAGCAGGTTCACCTCGTCCGCCCCCGCCATGGCAATCAGCAGATCGGCTTCCTTCACCCCCGCCTGGAGCAGCACATCCATGGAAGCGCAGTTCCCGTGCACCACCATGATGTCATAGCGCTCCTCGCTGGATTCCAATACTTTCATATTGGAATCGATCAAAGTCAGGTCGTCCCCCTCAGCGGCCAACTGGCGGGTCAGGGCCGCCCCCATCTTGCCATTGCCGGCTATAATTATCTTCATGGACTTCAAACCTCATTTCATCTCATTGATAAAAACCCGCGAAAGCCCGCGGCTCTCTCCTCCAAAGGAAGCTGCTTCCCCAGACGCGCCGTCAGAACATGCTTGCCGCACGCTCCAGCATATTAAGCAGATCTTCCCGAAAGTCCTCATGGGCAGGGTTCAGGCTATTGATGACGACCCCGTCGTCCCCGTTCCTCCCGGTGGAGTGGATGTACCTGTCGTCCCCGATGTACATGGCGATGTGGCCCGGGAAGTACAGCAGGTCCCCCGGCTTCTTCTCCGCCGCGGGAATCTCGTGCACCGCGAAGCCGTCCACGTATCCGGCGTTGCGGTAGATATAGACCCCGCAGAGCATGTAGCACATGCTGGTCAGGCCGGAGCAGTCTATGCCTAATGTGCTCTTCCCGCCCCAGCGGTACTGGGCGCCCAGGTACCCCTTCGCCATCTCCACCAAGCGCTTCCGGAACGCATCCTCGTCCGCCGTAAAGGGAACGCTGTAACAGGGGCCCAGGAACTTCTCCTTGGTATATCCCCGCCCGCCGTCCGCCAGCTCCACGCAGACCCAGCCCGCTTCCTCTGTGGCCTCTTCCCTGTGCGCCAGGAGTCTGCCGCCCCTTGCCAGGGATTCCAGGCACACGCCCTGTACCCGTGGTTCGTCCAGCACGTCCGCAAATCCCTGCATGACCACGCACAGTTCCCCGGCCTCCCAGGCCGCCACCCTTGCCTGATCCAGAATCAGGTCTTCTTTCTTACAGTACCCAGTATAGCGATACGGCGTCCGGACGGACACCCAGGGAACAGCCTCCCCTTCCTCCTCGTCCGCTGCCTCCTCCAGAACCTCCACCACCATGCCGTAGAGCAGCTCATCGTCCAAAGCCGTCCCGGAGGTCGGCCGTTCTCGTAAGGGCACTATGGCTTTTCCTGCAATCGCTTTCATATCTCCTCGCATTCTGCCGCCCCCTGGCGGCCCTTCGGCTCCCCTTTCTGTTCCCGTTCAGCCGTCAGACTACAAGTCCGGCGAATCATCCGCCCTGCTCCTCATAGAGCCGCCAGGCAATGTCCTGCATGAACCGGTCGAAGGCCGGGCAGTCCGTCCCATTCCCCAGGCAGCACAGCACAAAGGGCTCCTCCGCATAGAAGATGCCCACATCATGGGTGATGCCGTCGTCCTCCCCGGTCTTGTGGGCTATGGGAATCCGGCCCCGGAACCGGAAGGGGAACTTCCCGTTCAACCTCTGCTCCTTTAATATATCCAGCATATCCCCGGAAGATTCCAAATCTATCAGATTGCCCCGATACATCCGCTCCAGCATGTCCCCAATCTCCGCCGCAGACACATAGTTCTGGATGCCCCTCTCGGAAGCCTCCCTGTCGAAGAGCAGCCTGTTCACCTGCAGGGTCTCATAGCCCATTTCCCGCAAATCCTCGTTGATCCTGTCCATGCCTCCCAAAAGCCTGATCAGGATGTTGGTGGCGGAATTGTCGCTCAGGATAATCATCAGGTTGCACAGATCCTCGTATGTCACAGAAAGCCCTGCGTGCATCCGGTTCAAACAGCCGCAGGAGGGCCTTTTATCTCCCTCCTGCAGCACATATATCTCATTCTTTGTATGTTCGCCCGTCCGAATCTGGTGGAAGGCTTCCACCAGGATGGGAATCTTGATGACGCTGGCCGCCATCATGGGAAGTTTCTCCCGGATGCCGATTGTAGCGCCGGTGACCAGGTTCCTGTAGTATACGCTGGTCCTGCCGGAAATATGCCGTAATGATTCCTCGATTTCCCCTCTCTCCATCTCGGCTCCTGTCCCATCCTGCCCGCGGGAACCGTCCCGCCTGCAGGAATCCTTCTCATCAGTCTTGTTCGATCCTTCGTTTTCTTATTTACGCTTCCTTATTTGCGTTTCCTAATTCACGATTCTGCGCACCGCCACGATGGATCTATATGTAGCGTTGCTGATCTTGATGCCGCCTGCGGGGTATGGGGCGCTGTTGCTGGCATGTACGATCTGCCCGTTCCCGATGTAGATCCCCACATGCCCGGTATAGCAGACGATGTCCCCGGGCCGGGCGCTCTCATAGCTCACCCCCACGCCGGCGGTCTCCTGCTGGTAGGACGTCCTGGGCAGACTATAGCCGAAATCCGCATAGACACGGTAGACGAAGCCCGAGCAGTCCGCCCCTCCCGTCAGGCTGGTGCCACCCATCACGTAGGGGTTGCCCACGAACTGGCAGGCGTAATCGGCTATCTGCTGTCCTGTGCCGGAGCCCGTGGACGGAGGCGGGGCGGACGTGCCGCCT
Source organism: uncultured Acetatifactor sp. (assembly GCF_948601915.1). Classification (NCBI taxonomy): domain Bacteria; kingdom Bacillati; phylum Bacillota; class Clostridia; order Lachnospirales; family Lachnospiraceae; genus Acetatifactor; species uncultured Acetatifactor sp. The sequence continues at coordinate 6,306 of NZ_CAPDXS010000082.1, forward strand.
CCGGAACCGCCGGACGAACCGCCTGACGAAGCGCCCCCCGCGGAAGCCCCTGTGCCGCTGCCATTCCCTGCCGTGCCGCCATTATTGCTCTGGAGCTGCCGAAGCCTCTCCTGATCCTGCTTCAAAAGCTGCTTGGCCGTAGCCGCGGCCGCCTTGGCCTGTCTGATTTCCTCCTCATAGTTGGCGGATTCCCGCTTCTTCTGTGCCAGCATGCCGTCCAGATAGGACTTCTGCTGCTGAAGCTGGGCCCTGTCCGCTTCCAGCTGCTGCTTGGCCGAGGCCAGCAGCTCCCTGTCCGTCTCCAGCTGCACCTTGTCCTCCTCCAGACCAGCCTTCTCCGCCACCAACCGGTCCCAGAGATCGTGCACCTGGTTCTTCACCGTTATATAATCCTCCAGCACTGTGTTCTCGTACTGGTACACCTTCTCCACCTGATCCATACGGTTCAGGATGTCTGACAGGCCCTTGCCCTCCAGCAGGGCGTCCAGGTAGGATTCCTCCCCACGCTCGTACATCATCCGGGCGCAGACCGCCATATTCTCCCGCTGGGCCTCCTCTCTGGCCACGGCGGCCTCATACTCCGCCTGGGTCTGCTCGATCTGCTGCTTCTTCCGCTCGATCTCCTCTTCCTTGGCGACGATTTCCCCCTCCTTGGCGGCAAGCTCCTGCTCCTTGGCGGCAAGCTCATCCTCCATGGCGCCGATGCTGGCCATGGTGTTGGCAAGCTCCGCATTGAAGTCGTCGATCTGCTCCTGAAGGATCTCCTGCTCCGTCTCCAGGGCCACCACCCGCTGATTGGCATTATTCAGTTCATTGGTGTGCTGGTCGATCTGGCCCTGTACCTCGCCCGCGCTGGTGGCCTCCGCAGTCAGGGACTGGGAAATGCCTGATGCCACCAGCACTGTAGCCAGTCCTATAGTCAATATGAAATTAAGGATGGTTTTTTTAAATTTTCTCATGGGTCAAGCATACCACACTTCCGTGGAATTTTCATCCCCTAAAAAATTAAGAAACCATAAACTCCCCGGCCGGGCTGTCCGTCCATGCCGAAAGACTACAAATCGCAGTTCTTCACTGTCCTGGGGAAGGGCACTACGTCCCGGATGTTCCCCATGCCCGTGAGGTACATGACGCAGCGCTCGAAGCCCAGGCCGAAGCCCGCGTGCCGCACGGAGCCGAACCTCCGCAGATCCAGATAGAAGCCGTAATCCTCCTTGTTCAGCCCCAGCTCCTCCATGCGCCGCTCCAGGAGCTCCAGCTTGTCCTCCCTCTGGCTGCCGCCGATGATCTCCCCGATGCCGGGCACCAGGCAGTCCATGGCCGCCACGGTCTTCCCGTCCTCGTTGAGCTTCATATAGAAAGCCTTGATTTCCTTGGGATAGTCCGTCACGAACACAGGGCGCTTGAACACCTCCTCGGTGAGGTACCGCTCGTGCTCCGTCTGCAAATCGCACCCCCAGCTCACCTTGTAGTCGAAGGCCTCATTGTGCTTCGACAGGATATCGATGGCCTCGGTGTAGGTCACATGGGCGAAATCGGAGCTCGCCACAGATCTAAGGCGCTCCAACAGCCCCTTGTCCACAAACTGGTTGAAGAAAGCCATCTCCTCCGGCGCGTTCTCACACACAAACCGGATGATGTACTTCAGCATGCTCTCCGCCAGCAGCATGTCGTCCTTCAAATCGGCGAAGGCCATCTCCGGCTCGATCATCCAGAACTCCGCCGCGTGGCGGGTGGTGTTGGAATTCTCCGCCCGGAAGGTGGGGCCGAAAGTATATATGTTTTTGAACGCAAGAGCGAACGTCTCGCCGTTTAGCTGGCCGCTGACCGTAAGGTTGGTGGGCTTGCCGAAGAAATCCTGGGAGAAGTCCACCTTGCCTTCCGCAGTCTTCGGGATGTCATTCAAATCCATAGTGGTCACCTGGAACATCTCCCCCGCGCCCTCGCAGTCGCTGCCCGTGATCAGGGGCGTGTGCACGTACACGAAGCCCCGCTCCATGAAGAAGCTGTGGATGGCGTAAGCAATCAAAGAGCGCACCCGGAACACCGCCTGGAAGGTGTTGGTCCTGGGGCGCAGATGGGAGATGGTGCGCAGGTATTCGAAGGTATGGCGCTTCTTCTGCAGGGGATAGTCCGCCGAGGACGGCCCCTCCACCGTCACCTCCGCCGCCTGCATCTCAAAGGGCTGCTTGGCATTCGGCGTCTCCACGATGGTGCCCCTGACAATCAGGGCCGCGCCCACGTTCACCTTGCAGATTTCCCCGAAGTTGTCCAGGGCCTCCCCGTACACCACCTGCAGCTGCTCGAAAAAGGTTCCGTCATTAATCATCAGGAAGCCGAAATTCTTGGAATCCCGGTTGCTCCTGACCCATCCTCCGATGGTCACTTCCCTGCCGATGTACTCCCCGCGGTTACGGTATAGCTCCTTGATGTCTGTCAATTCCATAGTTTCCCCATTTCCGCGCGCTCCGCATCCTGCGCGCTATTCATTTTATCGCTTTAATTTTGAATTATACCACATATTTAGTTGCTTATCCATAGCTATCTGTGCTAAAATGAAAAACAGACAAAAAGACGTTACTGTTCACAGGTGCCTCCGCGAAGTGTTTTCGTGCGCATTATGCACGAAAATCACGAGACAGCAAGCGCCAAAATGAGCGTACTTTGCTCATTTTGTGTGCATCATGTTGCTGTGAGCGGCGAAGCCGTGAACAGTAACAAAAAGACAATCTTACGCAAGGAGGCCCATTGTTTATGAACCCATGGATAATTGTATTGATTGTGGTCGCGGTGCTGGCCGCGCTAATCGCCGTGCTGTATTTCCTCGGAAGGAAAGCCCAGAAGAAGCAGGCCGAACAGCAGGAGATGCTGGAGGCCAACAAGCAGACCGTCTCGATGCTGATCATCGACAAGAAACGGATGCGGCTCAAGGACGCGGGGCTGCCCCAGATGGTCTTAGACCAGACACCGAAGCTCATGCGCCGCTCCAAGCTCCCCATCGTCAAGGTCAAGGTGGGGCCCCAGATCATGTCCCTGATCTGCGATGAGAAAATCTTCGATTCCGTGCCCGTGAAGAAGGAAGTCAAGGCCGTGGTCAGCGGCCTCTACGTGCTCAGCGTCCGTGGGCTCCACGGCAAGGTGGAGATGGCTCCCCCTAAGAAGAAGAGCCGTTTCCGCAGGGCCCTGGAGGCCGCCCAGGAGAAGGCGGGGGCGAAGCCGCTGAAATAGGGTTGGAGCATCAAGGAACGAGAAAAACGGTGCAATCCCGCAAGAGAATCGCACCGTTTTCTATTATCGGCATCCGGTCTGCCGCGCCCGGGGCCCGCGGAGGAACCCCATGGCGGGCAGGCCTGTGCGCCATCCCATGTCCGGCTGATTCAACATGGGATGAACAGAGTCCCCGGGAAATCCACAGCCCTATCCTATGTCCGGCTCGCCTTGCAGCGCGATGGTGCCCGGGGCCTTCCCCTCCGTCTCGAAGAGGATGATTTTGTTCTCCCCTTCTCTCAGCAGGGGGCCGGGGATGTAGAGCCGCTTCTGGGGCCCTATCTCCCAGAATCTTCCTATATTAAATCCGTTCACGAAGGCGCAGCCCTTCCCCCATCCTTCGAAGTCAAGGAAGGTGTCCCCAATCTCCTCCACATTGAAGACGAAACGGTAGAACGCCGGCGTGCCGGGCAGATACTCCCGGTCAAAGTCCACCTTGTCCACATTGTCCAGGGGCAGCGGATACTGCACCCAGTGGTTGTGCATATGCCCGTTGATCTGCACGCACTGGTCGATGCCCTTGCGCTGGCGCTCCATATAGGGGCCGAAGTTCACCCGGCCCATGTTCTCCATGAGGATGTCCAGCCTGGCATCCCGCCGGGCGGGCAGGTTCAGCTCCCGCTCCTTCAGAAGCTCCCTGTCGTACAATGTGGCTACAAGCTTGTCATCCAGCAGGATGTCCGCCCTGTCGTTTGCACCCCAGAGCCTGATTTTTTCCAGGTTCTCCTCCGTGTGCAGCGTGGTGCGGTAAAGGATATAGCCGTAGTTCTGGCCCAGACGCTCCATGGACTGGGGCCAGACGCTCTCCGTCCCTTTGCTGATGCTGTCCAAAGTGGACACCAGGCTCACCTTTTCGCAGGCCTCCAGCGTACCGTATGATTTCCTGCGGATTTCCGTGGAGAACTCCATCTCCGGCAGCGCAGCGTATTTCCCGATGACCTCCCGGTAGCGGCGGTATTTTTCCGTAATCTGTCCGTCCTCGGTGAGCACCGCGTCATAGTCGTAGGAGGTCACGTCCGGGGTCAGCTCGTCATAATAGTTGGAGCCGTTCATGAAGCCGAAATTGGTGCCGCCCTCGAACATGTAGATGTTCACATGGCCCAGCTCCAGCATCTTGTCCAGATCCTTTACGCTCTCCTCCAGGTTGCCCCGCATGTGTCCCCCGTTGCCCCAGTGGTCGAACCAGCCCACCCAGAACTCCGTACACATCAGAGGCCCGCCCTCCGTGTACTGGCGCAGCGTCCCGAAGCGCTCCTCGGTCCTGGAGCCGAAGTTCCCTGTGGGCAAGGCGCCCGGAAGCTTCCCTCCGTTCAGGCTCTCCGGGAAAGGGCCGTCCGATGTCACCAAAGGCACCTCCACGCCGCCCCGGCGCATCAGCTTCCTGATTTCCTCCAGGTAGCCGCGGTCATTGGCGTAATAGCCGTACTCGTTCTCCACCTGCATCAGGATGACGGGGCCTCCCTTGGTGCACTGCCAGGGGGTGAGCTTCGGGAGCAGCACCTTGTAATACTCCTCCACATGCCGCAGGAAGGGGCCATAGCTCACCCGCAGCCGCATGCCGTCCTCTCTCAGGAGCCAGGCGGGCAGGCCGCCGAACTCCCACTCCGCGCAGATGTAGGGCGAGGGCCTGACGATCACATACAGGCCCAGCTCCCGGGCCAGCCGGATGAATCCCTCGATGTCCAGCATCCCCTGGAAGCGAAACTGCCCCTTCTCCTGCTCGTGCATGTTCCAGGGGATGTAGGTCTCCACCGTGTTGCAGCCCATACTCTTAAGCTTCTCCAGCCTGTCCCGCCAGTACTGCGGCACGATCCGGAAATAGTGCACCGCACCGGAGATGATCCGGACGGGCTCTCCGTCCAGATAGAAATTGTCCCTGATTTCAAATGTGCTCATAATAACCTCTCATTCCATCGCAATCTTATAACTTCATAGTACCTCTTTTAAAACAGATACTTGCTGATACCGGTTTCAAATGAAGTATACCATATCATGGCAGAAATGACAAGAACAGGGACTTTGCTACATGTTCGCCAAAAAGGGAGCACCTCCCCCTCTCGGCTTCGGCGCTCCCTCCCATGTACATTTTGCATTCCGTTCCGGCTTTGGCAGAGGAATCCCCTCTGCTTTCAGCATATCCGGCTTATTGATACACTGCGCTGATCTGTCTCTGCAGCTCCTCTGTGACTTCATTGATGCCGGCGGCTTCCAGGGCAGCCTGGTACTCAGCTACGATCTCCTCAGCGGTTCCGGAGTACTTACCGAACGCAATCTGCTTCATGTAGTTGGTGTGTACCTCGTTGATGTTGGAAATCTGTCCCTCGATGGAATCCACCTCAGGCACGAACAGGCCGTACTGATAAGGAATCTTAATCTTGTCGTACTCTGCGTACATAGCGTCAATCTTGTCCCAATCCCTGGTAGCGTCCCTTACCTCCAGGTCGTCGTTACGTCCCCACCAGAAGTTGGTCATGCCGTTGATGTTGTCGGTGTCGCTGTTGTAGCCTTCAGGGATGACCCTCAGGCCCTCGTCATTGGTATCCCATGACACGCCCTTGATACCATAGTTGAACAGGGTATAGCAGTCGGGATCGTTCCTCAGCAGGTCATATACCATCAGAGCCCTCTCAGGGTTGGCGCTGCCTGCGGACACGGCCATTGCGCCGTGGGTGATGGAAAGGGCCACTACATTCTGGGTCTCCTCGCCGAAGTAGAAGAAACCGCTTTCAGCATTCTCGTCCTCCTGATAGATCTTGTTGGCCTCGGTATGGCTTACCAGGTCGGTCCAGGTCTGGGTATGGTGCTGCTCTGCGGCGACCTTGCCGATGCGGTAGTCGTCACGGTTGGTGGATGTGGTGTTGTTCAGCACGTCGGTCTTCCATACACCGATTTCGTCCCACTCCTTCATCATCTTCGCGAACTCCACCAGGGAATCCGTGTCGGTCATGTAAGGAGAATAGATGGTGTAGGGATCGTCCTTGGTGCCGCCCCACATAGCGCCGGAGTTGATGCCCTCGATGGCGATATAGTTGGAATGGGAAGAAATCCAGCCGCCCACCATGGTGGCATACTGTGTTCCGTCGGAATCCCAGGGGGTGATGTCGGCCTTGTTCTCTTTCACCCACTTAAAGTAGGTGGTCATGTCCTCCCAGCTGTGCACGCCGTCAGCCAATCCTGCTTCCTTCGCCCAGTCCAGACGATAGGTGAAGCCGTGGTTGGTCCACTGCGCGTAATTGTCCTCAGGAATCAGGTAAATCTCACCGTTGTATTTGCACATCTCCCAGTTCTCAGCGGGAATGCTGGCCCATGTCTTGGGCGCATAGGTCTGCAGCATCTCCTCGGACAGCTCTATGAAAGCGCCGTTCTTGGAGTTCGGCCATGCATCCAGCCAGTCGGAAGCGGTGCCTACCAGGTCTACGGTGCCGTCCATACGGGCCAGTGTCAGGTTGTAGTTGGAAAGATAATCCGTCCAGGAAATGTAGTAGATTTCCAGCTCCGCGTTCACCTTCTCGGTGAGGATCGCGTTCAGCTCTGCCATCATCTCGTCCAGACGCTCCTTGGCTTCTCCAGAGGGCGCGTCGCCTGTGGTCATGTAGTTGATGACGACATGCTCGGAGGTGTCGATATCCCCGCCGGCCGCCTCTTCGCCGCCTGCTGACTCTTCCTCGGCAGAGGACTCCTCTTCTCCCGCGTCAGAAGCGTCAGAAGACTCGGAAGACTCTTCCGCGCTGCTCTCCTCACTGGATTCAGCGGGCGCGGAGCTCTGCGTGTCGCCACCGCCGCAGGCCGTCATGCCCAGAACCATCGTTGCGGCAAGCAATGCTGCAATTACTTTCTTTTTCATCTTTTTTCCTCCATTTCATTATGGTTTTATAGATAACTCCCGGGGGCCTTATGGGGCTCCCGCAGGAGCTATTTATCATTATCCTCTCCGATTTCTCTCAAATTTGCGCTATCCGGACACGTCTCGGCGTCAGCCCTTCACCGCGCCTACGGTAATGCCGCTGATGAAGTACTTCTGCACGAAGGGATACAGCAGCACGATAGGGCCGGTGGCCAGCACCGCGTTGGCCATCTTCACGGTCTCCTGGGGGATGTCCGCCAGGTTGATGTACTGCCCTGCCACAGAGTTCTTCAGCGCCTCGTTCTTGTTCACAATCTCGTACAGCGTATACTGCAGGGGCTTCACAGCCACCTTGGAGCTCAAAAACAGCGAGGACTGGTACCACTCGTTCCAGTAGCTCAGAGCCAGGAACAGGCCGATGGTGGCCAGGGCAGGCTTGAGCATAGGCAGAATCAATGAGGTGAATATCTTGAAGTCCCCGGCCCCGTCTATCTTGCCCGACTCCGTAATCTCGTGGGGGATGGCCTTCACGAAGTTCTTCATCAATATGATCAGCCAGGGCGACATCAGCAGGGGCAGCGCCACCGCCAGATAGTTGTCCGTCAGGTGGTAGGTCTGGGTCATCAGCAGGTAGTAAGGCGCAAGACCTGCCTGGAACAGGCTGGTAAAGTAGATGAAGAACGAAATCCCGTTCCGGAAGGAGAAGTCCTTCCTCTGCAGCGCGTAGCCCGTCATGGAGATGATGGACAGGCCCACGGTAGTCCCCAGCGCCGTCATCAATATGGTCAGCAGGTAGGACTTCCAGATGCCGCCGCTCTTGGTGACCATTTTATAGGCCTCCAGGCTGAACTCGCTGGGGATAATCTGTACCCCTTCCGCCCGGACCACGGACTCGCTGGCGAAGGACGTGCCTATGATGACCAGGAAAGGCACGATACAGCAGATCGCGTAAAACGTGACGAATGCATATCCGAAGCCTCTGATTATCTTATCTGATGTGCCAAGCTTCACCTTGGCACCGGATTCCATTAAGTCTTTGTCTTGGTTTGCCATTTTTCTCCTCCTTCCTTTAGAACAGCGAATAGTCGGGATCAATCTTCTTCACGATGGTGTTCACCACCATGACGATTACAAAGCCGATCACGGACTGGTACAGGCCTACGGCAGATGCTCTGGAGAAGTTGAACTCTGCCACGGTAGCGCGGTACACATAGGTCTCGATGATGTCCGTGGTGCTGTACAGCAGCGGGTTGGTGCCCACCACGTTATAGAACAGACCGAAGTTTCCTTTCACGATGCCGCCCAGTGCGAAGAGCAGCAGTACCACTATCGTAGGCTTTAAGCTGGGAAGAAGTATGTAGCGGATCCTCTGGAAGCCGTTGGCTCCGTCCACCTTCGCCGCCTCCATCATCTCGGCGTCGATGCCGCAGATGGCCGCGAAGTAGACCACGGAGTTGTATCCCGTCTGCTGCCACAGATAGATGATGACCAGCAGCACCGGCCACACCCCCGGCGTGGAATAGGGCTGCCACAGCGACTCTTCAGCCACCCCCAGGTTCCTCAGGATTCCGTTCACAAGACCGGTATCATAGTTCAGCAGATAAAAGACCAGGATGCCCACCAGTACCTGAGAGATAAAGTAGGGCAGGAACATCACCGTCTGGGAGGCTTTCTTGAACCACTTGCTCTGAATCTCGTTCAGCAGGATTGCCACGAACACCGCCAGAAAGTTGCCCAGCAGGATGAACGCCAGATTGTACAGAACCGTGTTCTTGGTCAGCTCCAGCAGTTTTCCCGAAGTGGCCAGAAACTCGAAATTATCCAGTCCGATGAATTTGCTTCCGAATATACCGTCCCGGTAGTTGTACTTGACGAAAGCTACCCAGATGCCCGGCAAGGGCGCATAACTAAAGGCGATAAAGTAGATGATTGCCGGCAGGCACATAAGAATCAGTATGCGATGCCTGACAATCTTTTCCCACAGTGTAAGCTGCTTCACTTGAACCGCGGGTTTTGATTCCTGCTTGATTTTGGACATGTGCTCTCACTCTCCCATTCCTTTTTTCATGTAAACAGATTGCTTGTTCTGCAATCGGTTTCATGTTTTCAGGGTATCATTGTAATTGAAAAATGTCAATATATATTTTCGGATTCATATCAATTTTGGAAGTTATATACAGTTTTCCAATCTCTTTTTTGTATATTATCCACAATCACTTTTCCAGGCATTAAAAAAGAGAGGATATTCCAACCTCTCTTTCTCGGCTTTCCGATTTTATCCCTGCAATCGGTATCATGAATTCATTTGATTTTCATCCGCCAGCCCCTCCCCGCCATCCGCTTCCTCAGGGCATGCAGCGGGCCTGGCAGTCGCTGTCATCCTGCCAGGCCCATTCATGATTCACCGTATTCTGCTGTGTCGCTCCGCACCGCTATCCCCGCACGCGGGACGGCGCCTGTTTCCGCTAGATGTATGAGCCGCCTGTAATCCACTGTCCCCACGGTAGCGCTTCGGCATCGGGGGGATGCCTGCAATGGCAAGCGGATTACAGCGCCCTGGCCGGGCCGCTGCTCTCCCGCACCACCAAGGTAGGCTCCAGCATCTGCAGCTTCGGAATCTCCTTCCCCTCCAGGGCCCCTATGGCGGTCTCCACCAGCTTCCGTCCCAGGTTCCCGTAGTCGTAGTCGATGCTGGTGAGCTTGGGAATCAGCATCTCGGCGATGTAGGTATTGTCGTAGCTGACCAGGGAGATGTCCTCGGGTATCCTGTAGCCGTGCTCCGTCAGGCTGCGGGCGATGCCTGCCGCGGAGTAATCGTTGATGGCAATCACCGCCGTCGGAACGATTCCTGCATCCAACATCCTGTTCATCTCCGCATAGGCCCCCGCGTCATTATAGTGCCCCGCCTCCTGCACCAGCTCCGGCCTGAAGGGAATCTGGTTCTGCTTCAGCAGCTGCTTGTACCGCTGTATCTTCTCAAAGGTGGACAGCACGTCCGCCCGGCCGCCCACCAGCGCGATCTCCCTGTGGCCCAGGCCGATCAGATGCTCCATCAGCAGGTCCATGGTCTTCCTGGCGTCGATCTGCACCTGAAAGCACTGGGTGCCGTCCAGCTTTCCGTTGATCACCATGGGGATCCGCTCCGGCATGGCGTTCACCAACTCCACATACTCCAGATTCGACACCAGGTCGTCCACCCGGCCGCCCATCTGGATCACCGCGTCCACCCGCTGCTCCTGGAGCTTCTCCAGCTGCTGCCGCTCCAGTCCGGCCTCCCCCAGGGAATTGCACAGCAGGACCGTGTACCCCAGCCTCCTGGCCGCCAGCTCGCAGGCCACGAAGACCTCGGAATAGAAAGGGTTCCTCACATCCGCCGCGATGATGCCGATGACCCGGCTCCTGGTGTCGGACAGGCCCCTGGCCATGGCGTTGGGCGTGAAATTATATTTTTCGATGAGCTCCTGAATCTTCTGCTTCTTCTCCGGCCTGACCCTGGCGCTGTTCGTCAGCACCCGGGAGACCGTGGCGGGGGATACCCCCGCTTCCTTTGCTATGTCATAGATAGTGATGCTTTTCCCACCTGTTTTTTTGCCTACGTCCATATGCAGTACCTCTTCTTTACCCTCTTTCCTGAAACCGCTTTCCTCCCCCCTTTCATCATATGATCTTTCGTGCTGTATGTCAAGAGAGTTTCTGAATGCTCCCACTGTCGCACAAGCCTGTCTCGGGATTTTCATGCAAAATACGCATGAAAACACCTCGCGGCGGCACCGAGTGAACAGCAACAGCCGCAAACAAGGCAGGCGGCGCACAAAAAGGCCAAATTCATGCTGCATCTGCCCTCGTCACTCATCGGCCTCCTCCGGCACCCACGCCCTGCCGAACTCCTTGTCCCGGAACAGCTCCGTGAGCCCCGTGATCTGCTTCAGGCGCAGGATTTCGTCCGGCTCCATCCCCAGGTGCCTGGAGATCCAGGCATCGCTCCTGCCGATTTCATGGAGCTCCCGCACGATATTGCTCATCAGCTCCACATCGTGGGAGCCCCTGGCCCGGTTGTGGCGGATGGTGCTGGCCATGCGCTGGTCCAACGGCTTGTCGATCACGGTCACGGGCAGCATGCCCTCCTCCCTGCGGTAGATGTCCGGATAGTCCCGCATCACCCGGTAACGGTGGAAGCCGTCCACGATGATATAGACGTCCCTCTTCTTATCGTAATAGCACACGATGGGCATCGTGTAGCCGTCCTCCTTGATGCTGTCGTACAGAAGCCGCATCTCCGGCGGCGCCACCGCGTTGGGATTGTAGCTGTTGGGCTCGATTTTCTCGAAAGGTACCCTCTCCACATCGTAGACCGGACTGCGATATGCCATTTAAACGCCCTCCATGTTCTGATATTTCTCCTTGATAGCCTCGATCCGCTTCTTGTCCTCCCGCATGAGCCCGAAGCCCATGAACCTGCAGAGATGGTCGTTCTTCAGGATGCAGTAGCACATGCGCTTCCAGGACGGGATGTCCTTGGTGCTCCTGATGTCATCCGTGTGGTCCGGAATCTCCTGCTTGAAGACGATCCTGGATTTCTTGTCCAGCGTATAGTTGGAAACGCCGTTGCGTTCAATCTTGTATCCGTGTTCCGTCAGCTCCCGGATGGTCTCCTCCGACAGCCCGCCTCCTGTATTGTGCCAGAAGTCCATGGATGTCTGGAATTTCTTCATATAGTTCGCCCGCAGCTTCTCCGGCAGGGTGTCCAGGAGGAACCTGGTATAGGACTGCCAGGTATGGCCCTCCGGGAGCTTTACGTCCCGGTAGCCCATGGCTTTGGTCTTCCCGTAGATGGAGGTGAAATTCGCCCCCTGCACCCGCCCCACCAGCTTGGTCCAGGTCTGGGGCTCCAGGATCCGGTACAGGTTCAGGGATTCCTTGGCATAATCGTTAAAGGGCGAGGCCACCCGCATCTGGGTGGGCAGAAGCCCTGCCTTATGGTAAAGGTCGTACAGCCTGTTGTAGGGGTAGCCGAACCTGGAATAGGCTGTCCACACATCGGAGGTGCTCCAGTCATACATGGGGGAGGCCGTCCACACATCCTTGAACTGCCTGGAAATCCAGCACCTCCCCTGGTAACCGTTCTTATTGTTCAGAAAGCCGCTGTAGCGGCGCAGGGACTCCTCCGCCCGCATCCCCAGCAGGCATACGGTCTTGCGGTTCCCGTGCTTTTGCTTGAACCACCTGCCGAACTGCCTGGCCAGATCCTCCTCCAGCATTTTGTATTTATAGAGGGTGAAGGGATTCCTGCCCATATGGATCACATAGGGCTTCCTGGGCAGGGGGCGCACCCAGCTCTCCTGCAGGGTATCGTCCCAGGGATACCAGTACATCTCATAGCTGCTCAGTGCCGTGCGCACCGCCATGGGCAGGCACACCCAGTAGGGCTCGGTCCTGGACAGGTACATCTCGAATACTTTCTCCACATATTCCGTAGTCACCTGGTACTGGGCCTCGAAATCCTGGTGGAAGACGCCTATCTTCTTCCGGATCCGGTTCCGCTCTATGTAGTCCATGACCATATGCAGCAGCAGACCGCTGTCCTTGCCGCCGCTGAAGGAAATATATATGTTATCGAATTCCCGGAAAATATAGTCCAGGCGTTCCTGCAGTGCTTCATATACATTGATGTCCAGGTACTTCTTCTCCAACGCTCTCCCCCTCTTTCCTGACTGCTCCACCATCATAAGTGATTCCACAGGATGTGTCAAGGCGCTTTTGCTGGTTCCGTCCCTCAGCCGCCGGCTATCCCCAGCTCCTCGTACAGCCGTCCCCTGGCTGCCCTGTCGTTTACGGCCAGCTTCGCGTCCTCGTCCCTTCCCAGGGCATAAAGCTTTGACAGCAGGGAGGCCAGGCGGCCCTCTCCAATCTCCTTGCCAATCTCCTTGCCAATCTCCTTGCCTCTGGCTTCTCCTTTCGCCTCCAGCATATCGATATACTCGCACATGACGATTCCCTCTCCTTCCTCCTGCTTCTCCAGCAGGTTCCCTATCATATCCGTGAACCTGGCATCTCCGGTCAGCGCCTCCATCATCTCGCACAGCGCCTCCCCATGGACAATTCTCTGCTGTCCCCGTCCCTCGAAGCTTCCTGTGTTCAGATAGTCCACCACGAACCCCATGTCGCTGGTGAATCTGTCCCGCACTTCTTTGGACAGGTTCCTCATATGGTACAGCTTCAGCGTCACATCGTCCACGAACCGCAGCGCCTCCATGTCTGCCCCTTCCGAAGCCAACAGCCTGCGCAGGCTCGAAGGTATCCGGCTCCTCCTCCCTGTCCAGTTCAGGATTATGCCGATCACGGGATACACCGGCTGTTTCAGCTCCAGCTGCTCCCGGTACGACCCGCCCTGATAGGATGCCTTGCGCAGGGCCTGCCGCCTTTTCAGCCGCGTCTCGTTCTCAATGAAGTACTGCGCCTTCACCCGTCCGCCCTCCATCTGAAAAAAGCTCCTGTCGCAGAACTGGCTGCGCTTCCCTGCCTTCCCCTGATAAAAGCTTTCCGTGGGAGCAGGACATAAATCCCCTCCCCGCAGCTTCGGTTGCCCTCCGTACAAGAACACGTTCACACAATCCGCGAACACGTCTCCATGCGCCATCAGAATCTTCTCTAGGATATCCTTCTGTGCCATCTGTCCGCCTCCTGTCCGTGCAGGAGACCTTTGCGAAAACTCCTGCCTCTGTATTCATTTGATGTTGATTTTTTAAAGCAGGAATTTTGCATAGAATGCTTTTTGCAAGAACTATGGATTATTCCAGACCATGTCTCGAATGATATCTGCTTTACACAGATTGTATCACGATTTGGTGGCCATTTCAACAGGAAATTGACATTCTTCGGCCATTCATGATAAAATGCTCCCATCGTAAGGCAGAGAAGAGGCGGCAGCTCATGAAAAATATTTTCATAGAAGGGATACAGGGCATGGGCAAGTCCACCCTGCTGCAGGCCATCGCGGAAAGGCTGCCGGAGCTCCATGCATGCCGGGAGGGGGACTATTCTCCTGTGGAGCTGTCCTGGTGCACCTGGATGACAGAGGCGGACTATCTGGCGGCGCTGGAGCGCTACGGGAGCCTGCGCGGGGAGATTGAGGCCCATACCTTCCGGGAGGACGGCCATTACATCGTCACCTATACCACGATCCTCACGGACATTCCCGGCTTCCACAAAGACATGGAGCAGTATGAAATCTACAACAACAGAAAATCCCCGGAGGAGCTGGAGCGGATTATCCGGGACAGGTACCGGAGGTTTTCCGGAAGCGGATACCTGTTCGAATGCGCTTTCCTGCAGAATATCGTGGAAGAATTGATCTTGTACCAGCAGCTAGAGGATGACGAAATCATATCCTTTTATCATCGGTTATTCAACGATATCCATCTGGAGGACTTCCTGCTGCTGTATCTGTACGATGCCGATCTGGAGGAGAGCACGCGGATCATCTGCCGGGAACGCTCGGACGAGCAGGGGAATCCCTGGTGGTATCCCCTGATGCTGGATTACCTGAGCGCCTCCCCCTACGGGAAGGCCCACGGGTATCAGGGCTTCGACGACCTGATCCGGCACCTGCGTCACAGGCAGCAGCTGGAGCTGCGCATCCTGCGGGAGGTGGTGGGGCAGCGGGCCGTCATCCTCCCGGCGAAACGGTGGGACTTGGACCAGGTGCTGGACATCATCGCAGGACATTGACGGGACAGCCCTTCCCTCAACGGAAGGGGCAGGGCTGTCCGTTCGCACAAGGCTGCCCTCGCAAGAAGTCCATGCTCCGGGCAAAATCTGGGAACCGCAGGTGTCTTCCCAGAAGGAGGCTTCTTCCCGGCCTATGCTCCGTGCAGGGTCCGGGATATGCAGGCGCCTCCCTCTTCCATGGCAATCTTCACCACGATTTCCCCCTGCCCGTTCCGGCGCACGAAGGCCAGAAGCCTCCCCCGGAAGGTAGTCCGGCTGTTTTGGCTGTAGGGCGTCACGTCCGCCAGGTTCCCGCTCTCCAGCCCGGCCAGCGCTCCGGCTCCCTCCACGGTGACGGTGAGCAGCCGCTCCTGCCAGCTGACAGGCCTGCCGTTTTCGTCCCGCAGGCCGATTTCCAGCTGGTACAGATAGCCCGGTTCCCCGGAGGCCTCCTCCCAGCCGCGACCGGTCAGCGCGTCCGGCTGCTGCCATACCCCACAGTCCAGCCCGGCCGCACAGCCCACGGTGGAAAGGCTGCAGGATGCCGCCGCATCGGCTCCGGATGCGCGAGCCATATCCAACTCGGCCTCATTGTCGGCAGAGCGTCCTAAACAAATCGGTTCCGCATCTTTGCTGCAGGCCTGGGATAGGCTTGCCCGGGCAGCTCCTTCCGGCGTGCCATATCCGAAGGCCGTCAGCGTGCCCGGCCTGTAGGATACCCGGAAGCAGTACGCGCCGTCCCCGTTGTAGCCCTCCAGCACGCCAACCTCCTGCCCGGTTCCCGCGCTCTGCCCCAATCCTGCGGCTGCCTCCTGCAAGGCGGCAGCCACATCCCGCTGTGCTTCTTTCTGTTCCCCTGAAGCCCTCTGTACAGCCCCCGCTGCCTCCGCATGGGACTCCCCGGCTTCCGTTCCCTCCGCACCGGATACCGGCAGGCCAGCCATTCCGCCCTGCCCTCCTGGTTCCCAGGCTTCCAGCACCAGCCGCACCTTGGGCAGGTTGGAGTACACCTTCACCAGAATCTCCTCCCCGGGCTCATAGTTCCAGTGGCTCTCCATGGGCAGCCAGTCCTCCTCGCCCTCCGAAGCCCGCCTGGTGGCAATGGCCAGCACCGGGGCTTTCTGCCAGAAGGATTTCCGGCGGTAGAATTCCGGCTTCCTGTCCCCGGCACAGGTCAGTATCCCGGCGGGGGAGCCGTGCACGGGCCATCCCCTGGCCTCGCCCAGATAGTCGATGCCCGTCCACAGGAACTGCCCGCTGATGTAAGGATTGTCCCGCACCGCCAGCCACGCCCCATAGCCGTGGCCGTTCTCGCTGCCCAGGAAGGGCTTCTCCGGAAACCTGCCGTGATCCTTGGCGTACAGATGCTCCTTGTAATTGTAGCCCACCACGTCAAGCCCCCGGAACAGCCCGGTCTCTGAGGACAGCTCCGGAAATGCCGCCGCCAGCGTCACGGGGCGGGTATCGTCCTCCTCCCGGACGATTTGCTCCAGCTTATCCGCTATGGACACCAGCCGCAGAGCATTGGGCTTATTGGGGTCATACTGCCGCTCCGCCGCCGGTTTGTGGGCATCGTTGTTGCCTGTCATGGAGGCGAAGGAGGGGTGGCAGTAGGGGTCGTTGGGATAGTCTATCTCATTGCCGATGCTCCACAGGACGACGCTGGGGTGGTTCCTGTCCCGGCGCACCATGGCCCGCAAATCGGCCTCGTGCCAGGCGGGGAAGGCCTCGAAATAGCCCTCGTGGACGGGCGGATAGACATTGTGCCCGGTGGACCATTTGTTCTTGGCGTTCTCCCATTCGTCAAAGGCCTCGTCCATCACAAGGAAGCCCATCCTGTCGCACAGGTCGTAGAGCTCCGGCATGTGGGGGTTGTGGCTGCAGCGGATGGCGTTGCAGCCGCACTCCCGCAAGGTCTCCAGACGCCTCTGCCAGACCTCCGGCTCCATGGCCGCCCCCAGTGCGCCTCCGTCATGGTGGACGCAGACGCCCTTCAGCTTGGTCTCCGCGCCGTTCAGGAAAAAGCCTCTGTCCGGATCGAACGCGATTCCCCGGATGCCCACCCGGGTCTCGTCCGCCAGGTAGAACCCCTCCTCGGAAAGCTCCTCTTCCGCCGGACGCGCCCCTTCTGTCCTATACCATGTGCGCAGGGTGTACAGGTAAGGGTGCTCCGGCGACCAGAGCCTGGCCCGCTCCAGGGTTCCGGACAGGATGCATTCCCCTCCTGTACCGGTCACGCCCTCCATGGTCAGGACAGTCTCCCCCTCCGCGCCGATCAGGGCCGTGCGGATCCGAACCAGGCCCATTTGCATCCGCATGAGGGCGGCCTGTTCCGTATCGGGCCCATCCCAATCGCTCTTCTGCCCGGTGCGCCCGTCTCTCTGCGCCATGTCCCTTTCGGGCAGGGCTGGCAGCACAGTGCGCCCCGCTCCGGGCAGAATGCCCTCTATGACACGCTCCGCTCCCCGGTCTGTAGACAGCCCCTCCATCTCTTCCGTCCGATGGCACACCACGATCCGGGCCCTGCCGATCCCGCGCTCCGGATCCGTCCCGTCCGCCTCCACCTGCTCCGCCCGGAAGAGCACGCCGTATTCCGCGGGATGGGCAGGCTCCTCTATGATCAGCGTCACCTTCCTGGTGATGCCGCTGCCCGTGAACCATCTGGAATCCGCCAGATCCGTATGTACCACCTTCACGCTGAGCACGTTCTCCTCATCGCCGAAGGCCGCCGCGTGGGTGATGTCGTAGGAAAAGGTGCTGTAGCCGTAGGGGCGCCGGCCCAGGTAATAGCTGTTGCACCACACCTGGCTGTTCTTGTAGACGCCATCGAACACCACACGCAGGCTTTTTCC
>NZ_CAPDXS010000083.1:0-21783 GCF_948601915.1 uncultured Acetatifactor sp.
GGCAAGACCATCACTATCTACAAGGAAGCGGACGCTAAGAACCTTCCCTGGGGCGAGCTGAAGGTTGACGTGGTTCTGGAGTGCACAGGCTTCTACACCTCCAAGGAGAAGGCCAGCGCCCATGTTACCGCTGGTGCCCGCAAGGTTGTTATCTCTGCTCCCGCAGGAAATGACCTTCCTACCATCGTTTACAATGTAAACCATGACACCCTGAAGGCAGAGGATACTGTTATCTCCGCAGCTTCCTGCACCACCAACTGCCTGGCTCCCATGGCGAAGGCTCTCAATGACTTCGCTGCTATCCAGAGCGGTATCATGACCACTGTTCACGCTTACACAGGCGACCAGATGATTCTTGACGGACCTCAGAGGAAGGGCGATCTGAGAAGGAGCCGCGCAGGCGCCTGCAACATCGTTCCCAACTCCACCGGCGCTGCCAAGGCTATCGGCCTTGTCATCCCTGAGCTGAACGGCAAGCTGATCGGCTCCGCACAGCGCGTGCCCACCCCTACAGGCTCCACCACCATCCTGGTAGCAGTCGTTAAGGGCGAGGTTACCAAGGAAGGTATCAATGCCGCTATGAAGGCTGCCGCTACCGAGAGCTTCGGCTACAATGAGGATGAGATTGTATCCTCCGACGTAATCGGAAGCACCTATGGCTCCATCTTCGATGCGACCCAGACCATGGTTTCCAAGATGGAAGACGGCAACTCCCTGGTACAGGTTGTTTCCTGGTATGACAATGAGAACAGCTACACCTCTCAGATGGTTCGTACCATTAAGTATTTCAGCGAGCTGGGCTAAGTGTGAGAAGAAGTTCTGTATGGGCATTCTTCCAGGTTTGCACCAGGTTATTTGTGGGAAGTGTATGAATGTAGCGACCTATAAGGGGTCCGGTCTGAGGGACCGGGCCTCTTTTTACGACAATTAAATATGGAGGTTTTGTAAAATGGGATTGAACAAGAAATCCGTTGACGACATCAACGCAAAGGGAAAGAGAGTTCTGGTAAGGTGCGACTTTAACGTACCCTTGAAGAACGGCGAGATTACGGACGAGACCCGTATCGTGGCAGCACTGCCCACGATCAAGAAGCTGATCGACGACGGCGGCAAGGTAATCCTCTGCTCCCATCTGGGCAAGGTGAAGGAAGGCCCCAACGAGAAGGAGTCCCTGGCGCCTGTGGCCAAGAGGCTGTCCGAGAAGCTGGGCAAGGAAGTGGTGTTCGTAGCCGACTACAATGTCACCGGCGAAGCCGCCACCAAGGCTGTGGAGGCTATGCAGGAGGGCGACGTGGTGCTGCTCCAGAATACCCGTTTCCGCGGCAAGGAGGAGACCAAGAACGGCGAGGAGTTCAGCAAGGAGCTGGCTGACCTGGCTGATCTGTACGTATGCGATGCCTTTGGTTCCTCCCACAGGGCACATGCCTCTGTCGAGGGCGTCACCAAGTGCATCACCGCAAAGGGCGGCGAGAATGCGGTTGGATACCTGATGCAGAAGGAGATCAACTTCCTGGGCAATGCGGTGGAGAACCCCGTAAGGCCTTTCGTGGCCATCCTGGGCGGCGCGAAGGTGGCCGACAAGCTGAACGTCATCTCCAACCTGCTGGAGAAGTGCGACACCCTGATCATCGGCGGCGGCATGGCTTACACCTTCTTAAAGGCAAAGGGCTATGAAATCGGCAATTCCCTGGTGGACAATGAGAAGATCGACTACTGCAAGGAGATGATGGAGAAGGCCGAGAAGCTGGGCAAGAAGCTGCTGCTTCCTGTGGATTCTGTCACGGTTGCAGGCTTCCCGAATCCCATCGATGCCCCTGTGGAAGTACAGAACTATGATGTGGAGAACATGCCCGCGGACAGAGAGGGCTGCGATATCGGGCCTAAGACCGCTGCCATGTACGCAGAGGCTGTGAAGAGCGCAAAGACCGTGGTATGGAACGGACCTATGGGCGTATTCGAGAATCCCACCCTGGCGGCAGGCACCATCGCGGTGGCCAAGTCCCTGGCTGAGACAGACGCTACCACCATCATCGGCGGCGGCGATTCCGCGGCAGCCGTGAACCAGCTGGGCTTCGGCGACAAGATGAGCCACATCTCCACCGGCGGCGGCGCGTCCCTGGAGTTCCTGGAGGGCAAGGTGCTTCCCGGCGTTGCGGCGGCGGACGATAAAGCCTGAATCAAATACCCCGCTGCAAGCAACGGGGTATCAAACTTGCAACACTGCAGAGCAGAAAGTGTCCTTCGGACACTTTGGTATTTGACCCTCGCGGCATTCGCCAACTGACCATGCAAGCACGGTCGCTTGGCTCATTGCTTGCGGGAATAAAATCTAAGCCAGCAAAGTACGCAGGCTAAGATTTTCTAAGTCGGGCTTGGAAGAATGCCGAAGCGAGCTATGTTCGCTTTGAGATGGCATTCTTCCGGTCTGGCACAAGTTTTATAAATATTATAGAAAACAGAGGTATAGGAATCATGGCAAGGAAGAAAATTGTAGCCGGAAACTGGAAGATGAACATGACTCCCAGCGAGGCTGTGAAGCTTTGCGGCGAGTTGAAGGATTTGGTAAAGAGCGATAGCGTGGACGTGGTCTACTGCGTTCCCGCAATCGACATCGTGCCCGTTGTGGAGGCCGTAAAAGGGACAAACGTAGCTGTGGGCGCCGAGAATATGTACTTCGAGGAGAAGGGCGCTTACACAGGCGAAATCTCCGCGGCTATGCTGAAGGATGCGGGCGTACAGTACGTCATCATCGGACACTCCGAGAGAAGGGATTACTTCAAGGAGGACGACGCGCTGCTGAACAAGAAGGTGAAAAAGGCCATCGAGGCAGGGCTGACACCGATCCTGTGCTGCGGCGAGTCCTTGGAGCAGCGCGAGATGGGCGTGACCATGGACTGGATTCGTTTCCAGATCAAGTCCGACCTGGTGGGCGTGACCGCGGATCAGGTGAAGGAGATGGTCATCGCCTATGAGCCTATCTGGGCCATCGGCACAGGCAAGACAGCCACCACGGAGCAGGCCCAGGAAGTCTGCAAGGGCATCCGCGACTGCATCGCCGAGATGTACGATGAGGCTACTGCTGCCGCGGTGCGCATCCAGTACGGCGGCTCCGTGAATGCCGGAAACGCGGCAGAGCTGTTCGCCCAGCCGGATATCGACGGCGGCCTGGTAGGCGGCGCTTCTTTGAAGGCTGATTTCGGGAAGATTGTGAACTATTAATTTGTTTCGCTAATATTTACTTAAAAGGGGGCATCGTAAGGTGCCCCCTTTGATAACTTTCAAAATTTCCGCATAATGTTTCATTGGAAATTGATTTTACCTCTACATATGAAACATGCCAAGTTGATAGAAACAGCATTCCAGAGTTCAAGCTCTCTTATGAATAATCATTATTCTTCGTCTTCTTTGCCCGTTTTGTCAGGAGTGAATTCGCAAATATCGTCTAATGTACAATCCTCCAAAACATTCAAAATGTTGTTTAAGGTGTTCACATTCACATTTCCCGTTTTCAGACGCTGTATTTGACTTCTGCTAATTCCCTTGTAAGTGTACAAATGATATTGGCTTATCCCGCGCTCTTTAAGAATCTGAAACAGCCTGTCGAATTTTATCATAATTTGCGGCCTCTTTTTCTTGCTTTTTATCTAATATACCCTTAAAATGGGTACTATAATAGAGATTGAAAAAAGGTACGTACCTCTAAAGGGGTACTAAAGTAAGTGGAGGGAAGTATAAAATGACACATGAAGAATTAATTAAGAGATACAATAGTTATGGCATGGAAGAGAGGGATAAGCAGTTATTTATGGAATACCTTACTATTCTAAATTATATGCCAGATGAGGACTTTTCTAATATTTTAAATATTGAAAATATTAGCGATGCGGAGTTCCTTTCAATATTGGATTTTTATTATCAGCAGGATTGTTATTTGATGTTGTTTAAACTGTTAAGAGATTACAAAGAAAAAAGGCTGGTGAGACCCGATGTGGAAGAAATAAAGTGCATGGAACTTCGAAAGGATTTGGAGGAGCGGATGCTCACGTATGCTCCACCAAATCCTCCATCCTGCAGCAAAGCGCCCGGGCCAGCCGCAGCAGGTTCAGTGCCTGCGTCCGGTTGATGTCGCGCTGGCGCTGCTCGAAGAGCTGAATCTGGCGCAGGCTTACGCCGGACTGCCTGGCCAGCTCGCTCTGGGACAGTCCCGCCAGGGTGCGGAGGCGCTTTAAGTTGGTCTCCGGGTAGGCGGCCTTCATTTTCTCATGCATGATGCCCACGAACCTGGTGATATCCGCCTCATGGAGCGTAGGGTACATGCCGAGGAGCTCGCTTATGGAAACGGCATGATGGATATGTGAAAACGTATATCCGGTAAGCCACTGATAGTAGCAGAGCGCCCACCCCGCCCAGTATTCCGGGGATTTGTCCAGATACATTTCGTCCCTGATGTCGTCGGAGAGCGGCATGCCGCTCTGCTCCATGACCACACGAACCACCTCGCAGCCTGTCATGCCGACTACATATTTGGGGTTCCCGCTCCCGAACTGTGCCGCGATGCCGGAGACGATGAAGCGGACGAAATAATCATCCGCCTCCATATCGCAGGTATTGACCGCAAAATCCATCATATCTCCCAGAACCCGCTGGGCATATGTCAGGTACTCCTCATCGTAAGCGTGAATCTCCATGTTCCATGCCCTCCCTCATGATATCCAGCATAAATATGTCATTTACACCAGCCCCGGTGCGCCTGCTCCTGCGGTATTGGAGCCTGGCCGCCTTGTCCCGCATGGACTTTTTCAGAAAGTACTCCGCCGAGGAGGCATCTTCCGCAGCCAAAAAGCGGATGGAGGAAAAGGATTTTCTGCTTATCAATACAATCTGCTCGCCCGGCTTGCCGAGGTGCATTGCTTCTGAGAGCTGTTGCAATGAAATCCCATTGGCTACGAAATCCTGGGCAAAGGAAAAATAGGAATCATCAGCCCGGTAGCCTATGATGATGTCATATTCTGCGGTATTGATATAGAAATGCTGCTGCAGATAGCGCTTGGCCTCCTCCGCGATGCTGCTGTTTTGCCAATAGGTTCTGTCTTTGGCAAGTATGGCAAGCCAGTTCAGGATACTGTACTCCGGGTCATTTAAATCCAGTACCTTTACTCCGGAGAAATCCAGCTCATATTTGTTGGCATAGCCGTCAGTATTTTTGGCACAGGCCCATTCCCTGGCAAGCTCCAGGCTCTCTGTGCAGTAAAAGCCGCGGCCGTAATCATTCTGCCGGGAGCCCTTGCCATATTCCGGCTTCTCTATGACAGAGACCGAGCCGTGATACACTGTTTTCCGCATGATATCCGCTAAGCTCCTTTCTTTTCCGAGATTTTCCGAAGCTGTAAAAGAGATGATTCCATTATATCGCCAGTGCGATATAAAAGCAAGGAAAAAGAGGAAAGCATAACACTTTCATGACCCACACGACTTATAATGCTTTACTAAGCAGAAACTCGCCTCCCCTCACCATCCCTGAAAATGCCTTGAACCCACTGACCGTTATCCCCAGTGCCAAGGATAATGTCAACAAAAACAACAAAAAGGATGCGCCATACTGAATTGAGATATGAATTGCTAAATCGCCTTTTTCCTGATATAATGGGCGTTAGCACCGTATGTGATTCGGAGAGGAGGTTCGCTTTCCGTGTATTATCTGATGAACAAGGATACAATAGCCGCATCTTTCCATAAAGAGAACAACAGATGGAAGCTGCTGCGGCAGGACGCCGAGCTTCCTCTCGGAAAATTTGAGATAAACGGATGGCTGGAGGACAGAAAGGCCTATAAGCATAACAGCCACCTGAAGCAGCTCATGATAGACTGCGGATGTGAGACCACTGAAGGCTTCATAAAGATCACACATGCCGCATCCATCAATGACTGCTTCTGGATAAAGGAAGAGGATGAGGATGTCAGCTGGAACGACATCTCTTTTTACAGAAATGACTTCAACGCTACGATTTCAAAGCTGGCATTCGAGGGCTTGGGCTTATACGGCGTGCAGATGAGCAGCACTTCCCCGGAGCTGACGACGGATGGATCTTTCCGCAAATGCTGGAGGAAGGAACAGGGGGAGATCTACCTTTATAAAAGGGGAGCTTCCGGCGCGTACAACGCAGGACTGGAGCCCTATTGCGAGGCGCTTGCCTCTGAAATCATCCAAAAGGCCGATCCTACAAGTGTACGATATTCCGTCCTGAAGCTTCGTGGGGAGACGGCAACGAAATGCAAAGCCTTTACCAATGAGGAGGTGGGTTTCGTCCCGCTGAGGAAGCTGGTGGATCGCGGCATCGCTTTGGATGGATTGCTGGAGTTCTTCAACCATCTCGGGTGCAGGGAGCAGTTTCAGAGGATGCTTGTCCTGGATGCCGTGATCTTCAATGTGGACAGGCACCTTGGGAACATTGGCCTGCTTGTAGAGAACGACACCCAAAAGCCCCTTGGCATCGCTCCAAATTTTGATTTTAACTTGTCCATGCTTCCCTATGTGGTGATGGAAGAATTTGAACGGATCGGGACGAAGCTCCTGGACTATAGCCCTGCAATCGGCAATGATTTCACCAGGATAGGGCAGGAGATGCTGACATCAGAGATTAGGAGAGAGATGATAAACCTGCAGGGCTTCCGCTTCTCCTTTCGCGGCAACAGGGAGTTTGCGCCGGCGAGGGTGCTGGCCCTGGAGGAAATGGTGAACCGGCAGATCCAGGCAATCCTCAAGGGGCAGATCCTTTATACCAGAGATGTGTTCGTGCCTCAGGAAAGGGAGCAGGAAATCGATGCTTTTGACAATGCCGATGAGTTAAATGCTGCCGCCGGACTTGTAGAGAAACTGAAGGAAACGGGATGCTTCACTTCTGTCATGGAAGAAATTGGCGAAGACAATCACGTCTTTTCTGTCGCGACATTGCATGAGGGAGATGATTTCATAAATCTGACCATCCGCATGGACAATATGGAGATTTCCTGCGATAGGAACGGGATTGAAGCCGGAATCGAGGAAATCAGCTCCGGATTTGAGGGATTTACAAAGGCATATGACCTGGTCTGCAGAATCGTGGACGCAGAGGGAAATGGGGTGAAATGAGACAATGGACAGAACAAAACGAAATACAGATTATCACAATCTGCTCCAGCGAATTGTACAAAAGAGCGCTGAGATTTTCGGAGACAATCTGACCGGAATCTATCTTCACGGCTCCGCAGTCATGGGCTGTTTTCAGGCACAGAAAAGCGACCTGGATTTGATTTTTGTGGTAGAGCGGGAAATTTCGGATGCTGAGAAGCTGGATTTTCTGGCATATGTGGCGGAATGGAACGGAGAGGCCCCGGAAAAGGGGATTGAGCTCAGCATCGTGAGGGAAAGCTTCTGCAGGCCATTTGTCTACCCCACTCCCTTTGAGCTGCATTTCTCTCAGGCCCATCTAAAGTGGTATCAGGAGAATCCTCAGGACTATGTGGAGAAGATGAAGGGCGTGGACAGGGACTTGGCCGCGCATTTCACGATTATCGAAAGATTCGGGACCTCGCTGTACGGAAAGCCCGTGCCCCGGGTCTTCGGCCCGGTTCCCAGGGAGGACTATACAGACAGCATCGTCTCTGACATGGAGGAGGCAAAAGAGGACATCCTGGAGAATCCGGTGTATGTCATCTTGAACCTTTGCAGAGTGCTGGCCTATCTAAAGGGCGGAGAATGTGCCGGGGAGGAGCCGTCCGCTTCCATGGCTTCCCCAGAGCCGCTTATCCTCTCGAAAAAGGGAGGCGGCGAATGGGGGTTGAAGTTCCTGCCGCAGGGATTCAGAGGCCTCATAGAGACAGCCCTCGTCTGCTACAGGGACGGCACGGACATGACCGTGCAGGCAGAAGAAGGGGAATGCTTTGCCGAGTATATGCTGACTGAAATACGGAAAAACTTGGAAGCAGAACCATTGGAAATGGGACCATAAAAAGCGTTCAGCTGCTCTAACTGCCATTGGCCGCATGCCGTCAGTGCAAAACGGGCGATGGGGATAGGCCGTGCAGGAAAACGCGGCAGAAGGGAGAAGAGGCATGAAGAAAATCTCGCTGGAGCAATTGCAGAAGGAGAGCCGGACGGAATCCTACCCGGAGCAGTACCGCTACATCTGCGCCCGGATAGAAGAGAACAAAATCATGCCCGTGAAAAACTCCCCGCTGAACGGGAAGAAGCCGGCCCTGCATACAAGCTACTGGCTCGTGGAGGAGAAGCCGGATTACGGAGAGGAGGTAGCTGAGCTGCAGTTTCAGACAGTGCCCGCCATCCGGACCGACTATTACTTAAAGAACCCGGAGGTCTACCGGCAGGAGCGGAAATGGGTCAGGCTCCTGAACCGCTTTTTCCTGGAGCGGAGCGAGGCCGGAAGCCGGAATCTCTCCCCTGCGTCCCTGAACGAGAGGAGCTTCCAGATATGGGGCAGGGAGAAATTCCTGCAGAGGGAGCAGGGGAGGAAAATCCTGGCCCACTGCGGTATCAGTCTGGAGGAACTGCATGTCTACCGCACCACAGAGCCTCTGGCCTATTACTCCCGCACCCGCCAGGTTCCCCAGACCATACTGATCCTGGAGAACAAGGACACCTTCTATACCATGCGCAGGTGGCTGATGGGGGAGGCAGGCGGCATGGCGGCTTCCGGAAATAAGGCAGGCGGGCGTGATTTCGCGGACAAGGCTCCTGCAAAGTCTGGAAGGGCTGTAGGGACCGGCACAGACGGATCGGACAGAGCAGACGGGACGGGCAGAGCAGGCGGAGCGGACGGACCAGACGGACCGGGAGAGGCAGCGGAGGCGCGACAGACCGGGGAACCGCCTTTCCACAGGATATTCGGCAGCGAAATAGCCACAGTCATCTACGGCGCGGGAAAGGGGATCCTGCGCTCCTTCGAGGATTTCCGTTTCTGCGTGGAACCCCATATCAACCACCCGGAGAATGAAATCCTGTATTTCGGAGATTTGGACTACGAGGGGATAGGCATCTATGAAAGGCTGGCCGCGCTTTTCGCAGCCGGGGAGGAAACAGTCGAGCGTACCGGAAGACATGAGATAAAGCCATTCATCCGGGCCTACGAAAAAATGATGGATAAAGCGCGGGGATACGACAATGACTTCCTGCCCGACATGAGCGGGAACCAGAACCGAAACCTGTCGGGCCTGTTCTTTCGATATTTTTCCCATGAGACAAAAGAAGCGATGATACAGCTCCTGGAGGCCGGAAAGTACATCCCCCAGGAAATCGTGGCGATTACGGATTTTTGAGAGGGCCAGACCATGCAATATGAATTCCTGAAGCATTTCCCCAGGCGCATGAAGCATGTGGGGGCATACGCGCTGCTGTTCGCAAACAGCAGCCAGAAGACCATCTGGAAGCAGTACGGATTCCTGAAGCTGGACGAGCAGGTCAATGTCATCTTCGCCCTATTGCTCTACCTCATGGAGCAGTCCCTGAAGGAGGAGAACTGCACCATAGACGACATCGGGGCCTACATGGACAGCCTGAACATGCGCTACTTTGGCAGGAACATGAGCTACGAGGACTGCAAGAGCCTGGGGGACTTCATCATCAATGTAGTCCTCTCCAACGAGGGCAAGGCCATGTATTTCGACGGATACGACTTCGAGGAGAGGGCATACCGCACCATGAACATCAGCTACGTGGCCAACCGCATCGTCTATGTGGACGCCGAGGTGCGCAGGACATCCTATTACCTCACCGAGGACGGCTACAATCTGCTGCTCTCCACCCTGGAAATCGAGAACAACATGAAGATCACCATCCACGAGATGATCTTCCGGATGCACCTGGAGAAGCAGAGCTACGACCGGGCCGTGGACGACATCAAGAACGTGTTCAACCTGCTGCGCATCCAGCTCCAGAAAATCGAAGAGGCCATGGGCCGGATCCGCAGGAATGCCCTGAGCTATTCCGTGGCTGACTACGAGTCTGTATTAGAGGCCAACCTGGACACCATCAGCGACACCAAGCAGAAGTTTCTGGGCTACCGGGAGCTGGTGAAGGCCAGGGCCAGAGAGCTGGAGGAGATGAACCTGAACGTCCGGCGGCTGGACGAGAAGGAGGAGGAGAAGCTGAGGAACTTAAGTGTGATCGAGAGCTACCTGAACCGCACCATCGATGAGCACCAGAAGATCCTGAGCAGCCATTTCGACCTGAAGGCCCTGTATACCAAAGAACTGGAGCAGTTGTCCCAGATGTCCTTTATCCGGCGTTTCTCCCTGCGCAGCGACTTGTATGAGAAAATCCTGGAGCGCCCGGAGGGGCTGGAGCGCATGGAGATTTTCCTGCGCCCGCTCTTTGGCAACGAGCCGGATAAGATATATAATCTGAAGAAATCCACAGAGCTGCAGCGGCCCCTCCGAAAGAAGGGGGAGGACGAGGCGGGGGCTGTGATGGAGTTCGGGGACGAGCGCTGGATGGAGGAGGAAGAGCGGCGCATGCGGCAGAAGCTGGCGCAGTATGAGGATTGCGTCCTGTTCCTGCTGCGCAGGGCCCTGGAGACCAAGTCGGGAGAGGTGTCTTTGGAGGAAATCCGCCGGGCCATGGACGGGGAGGAAGCCGGGGAAAGCTTCTCCGCGCTGCTGCCCAGCGTGCAGATCTTCAAGGAGGTCATGGTGGA
Organism: uncultured Acetatifactor sp.; assembly: GCF_948601915.1. Classification (NCBI taxonomy): domain Bacteria; kingdom Bacillati; phylum Bacillota; class Clostridia; order Lachnospirales; family Lachnospiraceae; genus Acetatifactor; species uncultured Acetatifactor sp. The sequence goes on from NZ_CAPDXS010000083.1 coordinate 10,689, forward strand.
GCTGCTGCGGGGCAGGGAGATCGATGTCGAGGTCCTGCGGGAGGAGCGGCGGAATTTCATCGGCGAGTCCTCCGGCGGCTTCCAGCTCAACGAGACGCTGCTGAACCTGATCGACGCCCACGGCCTGCCTGTCAGGAAGGTCACGGTCTACCGGATAGAGGACGGGAAGGTGATTTCCTTTGAGAACGTGCCCTACGAAGGGGGCGTGGGGAAAAATATCTGCTGCTCCAATGTGCTGCTGCGGGTGACGGTGTGAGGGGAACCAGGAAGCGAAGGAGGGGTTCGCTAAGGGATCGCAGGCCTCCCTGCGTGAGGCTTCTTCCGGCCCGGCATCAATGGCAAGTGAGAAAAGGAGAGTAACATGGCATATGAAATAGAGGACATCCGCACAAGCCAGGAGATATTCTACTACCTCCTGGAGCACCACGAGATGAGCGAGGAGGCCCAGGAGCGGCTGTTCCGCGGTTATGCGGAGAACGAGCGGATCCAGAACCTGGTGAAGTCCCAGGGGGAGGCCGCCGAGTGCGACATCGAGCGCTACGGGGATGTAGTCTACCTGATCCCCAGGGAGGACAACACCTTCCTGGGCTTCTCCAAGGCCCAGCTAAAGCAATTGCTGTGCAAATCCGGCGGAACGGACAAGGACTATTACCTCTCTCAGTTCGTCATACTGACATTGCTGGTGGAATTCTATGACGGACAGGGGGCCACCAGCAAGACCAGGGACTACATGCGCGTAGGAGAACTGCAGAACTGCGTCTCCGTCCGCCTACGGGAGGGCGCGGAGCGGGCGGAGGAGGACGGGGAGGAGGGAGCTTCCGGGGGAGGAGGGCATTCCGGCGGGGAGCGCCTGGGCCTGGCCTTCTCCAACATGATCGAGGCCTATGAGGCCCTGCGCTCCGACGAGCGCGGCTCCCGGGCCAAGACCACCAAGGAGGGCTTCCTCTACAACATCCTGAACTTCCTCCAGAAGCAGGGCTTGATAGAGTATGTGGAGGAGGACGAGATGATCAAGACCACCAAGAAGCTGGATCAGTTCATGGACTGGAACCTGCTGAACCAGAACCATTTCCAGCGGGTGCGCAGAATCCTGGAAGGAGGGAGTGTGCACTGATTGTCCTTGAAAACAGAACTGTGTTCCGGTGTATGCGCCGACTGCATCGGCGGGGAGGTATAAATGTGAGCAAAATCAACGCAGTACGACTGATCAACCTGAACTATAACAACAATGCCATCCGCATCAGCGACGAGACCTTCCGGCTCCACGGCGAGAGCACTTTGCTTTCCCTGCGGAACGGAGGCGGGAAGTCCGTGCTGGTGCAGATGATGATGGCCCCCTTTGTGCACAGGCGCTACCAGAATGCCAAGGACCGTCCCTTTGCCAGCTACTTCACCACCAACAAGCCCACCTTCATCCTGGTGGAGTGGAAGCTGGATCAGGGGGCCGGGTATGTGCTCACCGGCATGATGGTGCGGAAGAGCCAGGAGATATCCGAGGAGCGCCAGGATGAACTGGAAATCGTTAATTTCATATCGGAATACAAGACGAGGTGCCAGCAGGACATCGACCATCTCCCTGTGGTGGAGAAGACCAAAAAGGATGTGACCCTGAAGGGCTTCGCCGCCTGCAGACAGCTTTTCGACACCTATAAGCGGGAGCGGGGCGTCCCCTTCTTCTACTATGACATGAACAACACGGCCCAGGCCAGGCAGTATTTTAACAAGCTGGCGGAATATCGGATCTACTATAAGGAATGGGAGACCATCATCAAAAAGGTCAACCTGAAGGAATCCGGCCTGTCGGATTTGTTCGCGGACTGCCGGGACGAGAAGGGCCTGGTGGAGAAATGGTTCCTGGAGGCCGTGGAGAACAAGCTGAACCAGGACAGGAACCGGATGAAGGAATTCCAGGGCATCATGGAGAAGTACACGGGCCAGTACAGGGACAACCGCTCCAAAATCCAACGCCGGGACACCATCCGGGCCTTTGGACGGGAGGCGGAGCAGGTGCGGGCACAGGCTTTGGGCTACCGGGAAGTGTCCAGGCAGCTCAAGGCCCAGAGGCTCCGGATAGGGGACTTCATCCGCAGGCTCCATAAGCTGGAGGAGCAGGAGGAGGAAAAAGCCGGGGCGGTGGGCGAGCGCCTGGAGGGGCTGGCCCGGGAGTTAGAGCAATTGGAGTATGGGAAGCTGTCCAGGGAGTTCCATGAAATCGCCCAGAGGGAGAGATATGCCCAGAGCAATCTGGAGATGCTGCGGATGGAGGAAGAGGGCCTGGAGCGGAGGCGGGGGGAGATTCTCCGTAAGCTCCATGTGCTGGCCTGCGGAAAGCAGCAGGAAACCGTGAAGGATTCCGGGCAGGAACTGGACAAGGAGAGGCAGCGCCTGGATTTTGTCAGAGAGAAGAAGGAGAACCTGGAGCCGGAGCGGATGGCCCTGGGCGGGAAGCTGCGGCAGTACTATGCCGGGCTGAAGGCCGGGAAGGAGGCGGAGCAGGCGCAGTGCCAGGAGGCCGTGGAGGGCCTGATCCAGGAGAGGCAGCAGGGCATCCGGAAGCTGGAGGAGCTGCGGGAGACGGAGAACGGCCTGACGGAGGAGGCCGGAGCGCTGAACGCCCGCATCCGGATGTTCGATGAGGCGGAGGACAGGTTCAACCAGGAGTACGCCGCGCGCTCTGTGGAACCGGGGCATTTCAGGGAACCGGGGCGTTCTGTGGACTCGGGGCGTTCCATGGAAGAAAAGCATTCCATGGAAGAAGAGCGTGCCATGGATTCGGGCCCTTCCGGGGAGGCGTGGAACCGGAACCTTCTGGGAGAGTACGAGGCGGGCGCGCTGGAAATCAGGCAGGCGGAGTACGAGAAGGAGCTGGGCGCCTCGGAGGCTGACCGGCGGGCCGCGAAGAAGGACATAGAGCAGTACAGGGAGCAGGTCAAAGCCACCAGGAGGCTGGTGGAGGACAAGCTGGCCGAGCGGAGCCGCCTGGAGGCCAACAGGAAAGAGGCGGGAAGGCTGCTACAGGACTACGACAGGGAGCTGGCGGAGCGCAGCGTCATATTGCGATACGTGGGAATGGCGCAGGAGGATGCGTTCGACACGGAGAAGCTCCTGGCCGGGGTGCACAGGAAGCTCCTGGACGCGGATCTGGCCAGGCAGGGCCTGGAGAAGGAGCTGGATGCCCTGGAAAAGGAGTACCGCAGGCTGGCCCAGGGACAGGTGCTGGAGCTGTCAGAGGAATTCCGGGGGATGCTGGAGGAGGCCGGGATCCATTATGTCTACGGCTGCGAGTGGCTTCGGAAGAACCAGTTCTCCCCGGAGAGGAACAGGCAGTTGGTGGCCAGGCAGCCCTTCCTCCCCTATTCCCTGATTTTGTCGGGCCAGGAGCTGGAACGTCTGCGGGGGCTGCCGGATCAGGTCTATACCTCCGCGCCGGTTCCCATACTGATCCGCCAGGAGCTGGAGGGGCAGGGCAGCGCCGCGGAGGGGACAGTGCAGTCATTCGGTGAACTGCATTTTTATGTATGGTTCAACGACAACCTGCTGGAGGAAGAAAAGCTCAGGGACATGCTGGCGCAGCTGGATGTCCGGAGAGGGAAGCTGCGCAGGGCCATCGACACCCGCCAGGCCGAATACATGGAATACGTAAGCCATCAGGAGAAGGTCAAGGGCCAGAAGGTGTCGAAGAGCGCCTATGAGACGGTAAAGGCGGAAATCGCCGGACAGGAGAAGGGCCTTGCCGCCCTGGAGCAGGAGATCCTTAGGGGCAGGGAGGAGCTGGAGGCCCTGGAGGAGCGCCAGGCCGGGCGGGAACAGGACGCGGCAGGCCTGGACAGGGCCATTGCCTGGCAGGCCAGGAGGCTTGCGGACTTTGGGAGATTCCGCGAAAGCTACCGGGAATACCGGGGGCACTGCCATGCCCTGGAGAAGGTCCGGCAGGAAAAGGAGCGGGTGCAGAACCTCCAGAAGCTGGAGACGGAGAAGAATGCCAGGCGGGAGCAGATGCTGGAGACGGAGAAGAACCGCCTGGCGCTGCTGGAGCGGGACGGCCGGGCCTGCGGGGAGAAGCTGGAGACATACAGGCAGTATCCTTCTCCGGAGGAAAGCGGGGAGACCTTCACGGAGGCACAGGCCAGGGAGGCCGAGAGCCGCTTTGAAATCATCACCAACGGAATCAGCGCCCGGCAGAAGGAGCTGGAGGAGCGCGTCCGCAGCGCCCAGAAGCGGTACGACAGAGATTTGGAGGAGCTGGAGGCCCTGGCGAAGAAGCACGGCCTGGCCCGGGAGGACTGGGAGGCCGTGGCCTATGACAGGAAGGAGGAGACCCACCAGGAGATCCAACTGGAGGATCAGGACAGGAAGCTGGAGAAACAGAGGAACCTCATCCACAGGGAGGAAATCCAATGCGCGCTTCTGCGCCAGGAAAAAGACGGAAAACTGAGAGAAATCAGGGAGCGCTGCCAGAGGGAGGAGCCTGTCCCCAGGGAGGAGATCCAGACCATACGCTTCGAGGACGCCATCCGGGAGCTGGAGTACCGGCAGAAGGAGGCCCGGAAGGAGAAGGAGCTGACAGACAGAAGGGTACAGGATTACAGGAGCAACCTGACGGCGCTGGCAGAATATGAGGAATTCGCGGAGGAAGAGCCGACGGCTGGGCCGGATGATTCGCAGATGCCGGAAGGCCAGGGCCCGGAGGCCATAGTCTGGGAGTTCGACCTGGGCGCCTTGAGCGGGGCGGAGCTGACGAAGCAGAAGGGCCTGCTGATCCGGGACTACAATGCCGGCCTGGAACAGCGCGGCCAGGCAAGGGCATCCCTGGACCGGGCGCTGAACCGGATGGTCAGGATGGAGGAATTTGGGGAGGACTTCTACCGGAAGCCCCTGGAGGCCATGCTGCAGCTGACGGAGGATGCGGAGCGGGTCATCAGGCAGCTGGACACCACCATAGCCTCCTACGACAGCCTGATGGAGAAGCTCCAGGTGGACATCTCCATGGTGGAGAAGGAAAAGGAGAAGATCACGGAGCTCTTCGGGGATTACCTGAAAGAGGTGCACGAGAACCTGGGCAGGATCGACCGCAATTCCACCATCACCGTCAGAGAGCGGCCCGTGAAGATGCTGCGGGTGGAGCCGCCGGACTGGGCGGAGAACGAGAGCATGTTCGCCCTGCGGCTCCAGGATTATATCGACGACGTGACAGCCAGGGGAATCGCCCTGCTGGAGGAGAACGGAAACCTGCAGGAATTTTTGGGCACGCGGATCACCACCAGGGGGCTCTATGACGCGGTGGTGGGAATCGGCAACATCCAGATCCGCCTGTACAAGATTGAGGAACAGCGGGAATACCCCATCACCTGGGCGGACGTGGCGAAGAACTCCGGCGGGGAGGGCTTTCTGTCCGCGTTCGTCATCCTGTCGGCGCTGCTATACTATATGCGGAAGGACGACACGGATCTCTTCGCCGATCTGAACGAGGGCAAGGTGCTGCTCATGGACAACCCCTTCGCCCAGACCAATGCCTCCCATCTGCTGAAGCCCCTGATGGACATGGCGAAGAAGGCCAACACCCAGTTGATTTGCCTGACGGGACTGGGCGGGGAGTCCATCTACAACCGGTTCGACAATATCTACGTCCTGACATTGATCGCCGCCAACCTGCGAAACGACATGCAGTACCTGCGGGCGGAGCACATGCGGGGGTCTGAGGAGGAGACTATATTGGCGACCCAGATCGAGGTGATGGAGCAGCAGGAGTTCGTGTTCTAAGGGGGCGGATTCCGGGCAATCCGCTCTGCCGGGCTGCGCCAGGGGAGAGATGGGATAGGAAAACGCAGCAGGGCCGGGCAAGTGATGACGACATGGAAAGAGGAGCAGAACAGGAGAAAAACGATGAAACGCGCAATGACATATGAAGAAAAGTATAAAATGATGGTGGAGACCCCTGTGAACAAGCTGATTCCCCGGCTGGCGGTGCCCACCATCATCAGCATGCTGATTACCTCGATTTACAACATGGCGGACACCTTTTTTGTAAGCCAATTGAGCACCAGCGCCTCCGGCGCCGTGGGCGTGAACTTCTCTTTGATGGCCATGATCCAGGCCATAGGTTTTACGCTGGGCATGGGAAGCGGCAACTACATGTCCCGGATGCTGGGGGCGAAGGAACAGGACAGGGCCCAGAGGGCCTGCTCCACTGCCGTGTACACCGCGTTCGTCCTGGGGCTGCTGCTGGCGGTGTTCGGCATCTGGAACATGGATGCCCTGGTGCGGGTACTGGGGGCCACGGAGACCATAGCGCCCTATGCCAGGGATTACGGGAAATACATCCTGATTGCCGCGCCCTACATGACCGTGTCCTTCGTGTTCAACAACCACCTGCGCTCCCAGGGAAACGCGGCCCTGTCCATGCTTGGAATCACGGCCGGAGGCGTGCTGAACGTCATTCTGGATCCGGTGCTGATATTCGGGTTCAAGATGGGCATCTCCGGCGCTGCAATCGCCACGATCTTCAGCCAGTTCGTCAGCTTCCTGATCCTGCTGACCCTGGTGATTCGGTCGGGGAACGTGCTGAAGCCCCACCCGAAGTTCTTCACCATGAAGGGATGGGTGTATAAGGAGATATTGTCGGCGGGGATGCCCACCCTGGGACGCCAGGGCCTGGCCAGCGTGGCTTCCGTGCTGCTGAACGTGGCGGCGTCGGGCTTCGGGGACGCGGCGGTGGCGGCTATGTCCATCGTCACCAGGATCATGATGTTCATCAACTCGGCGCTGATTGGCTTCGGCCAGGGCTTCCAGCCCGTGTGCGGCTTCAACTTCGGTGCGAAGCGTTACGGGCGGGTGCTGGAGGCGTATTATTTCTGCCGCAGGGTGGCCTTCGTGTTTCTGCTGGTGATGGCGGTGGTGATGTTCGCCGTATCCACGCCTATCATGCGCTTGTTCCGGCGGGAAGACGCTGAAGTAGTCAAGATAGGGGCCCTGGCGCTGAAGATGCAGTGCGTGCTGCTGCCGATTCAGTCCTTCACTATTATCGGGAATATGCTGACCCAGTCCATCGGCTACAGCTTCCGGGCTACGCTTACGGCTATAGGGAAGCAGGGGCTGTTCTTCATCCCGGCGATTTTGATTCTGCCGGGGATATATGGGGTCCTGGGGCTGCAGTTGGCCCAGCCGGTGGCGGATCTGCTGACTTTTGTGCTGACGCAGGTGATTGTGGTGATGGTGGTGCAGGAGTTGAAGGGGATGGAAAAGGAGGCGCAAGGTTAGCGCCTCCCCTTAAACCACTGCCTCCACAATGGTTCTGTCTTCTATCCGTATTCTCTTCATCCCGACTGTCTTCTTTTTATTGAAGTTGAAGCTGAGCATATATCCTTTCTCCTGACGGAAATAATCCAGATATTCAAGTAGCTGTTTTTCTCCCCTTTCATTGTATTCGTTGCCATGCCATATTTTGAGCTCCACTACAAGCTGCTCTCCGAGATAATCCACTATCACATCTGTCCTCTTGGCATCTCTGGTCTGGGCTTCGACATAATAATTCCCGGTTCCATTGATGATTGGCTTTAGATACAGCAGGAAGAACTTACGGCCGTAGGCTTCGATGAATTTTTCGTCATTGTCTCCATAGATATCTGTAAAATGCTCTACGAACTTTGCCAGCACCAGCTCCATATCAAGCCGATTTCCCGTAATGAACTGATTCTTGCTGCCCTGGCTATAGAAATACATGTCGCTTGTCACGGCCTCTTCCGCAATAAATAAATCCAGCAGATACATCTCAAAGATACGGTTCGCCACAGCTACATATCCGTTTTCATCTTTTAGAAATCCGAACATAAGCCCCAGGTCGATGGATTTTTCTGCAGGACTGAAAGGTATTTTCCTGCCCTGATACAGAATCTGCTCTATCATGTTCCGCAAATCCGGATACATATCGAATTGTTTTGTCATACTGTCAAAAAGAGGGGGCTTTGATTTTAAGATGATTTTGACTGCCTCAACGATACCCTCCTTTGTCCATATGCTTCTTTTATCCGAAAACTTTTGCATTTCCGGCAGTTCCTCGTCCATTGTTTTGCAGATTGCCGACACCAGATAGGGATAACCTGAGGTATATCGATAAAGCTCAGCGGCTAATTCCTCTATGGGCATTCCGGTCTGATGGTCTGATTCATAGCCCCGGAGCATTCCTGCAATCTGTTCAGCCGAAAAGTCCATATCCATTGCAAACTTTGCCGCAATGTTCCATGGACTATTATACCGCTGTTCTTCTGAGGGGCGCATTTTCAGCTTCAGATTCTTGATGTCATATACACCTGCCAGGACTACGGAATGAAAGGCCGGTTTTTTTGCCCTGCTTAGGTAATATCTTCGAAGCAGCGCAAGGAAGTCGATGAATACCTGATTGTTGGAAGCGCTGTCAACCTCGTCAATCATGAGTATCACAGGCTGTTTTGACATTCCGCATATCTGACTGAATCGGGTAAACATCTCTGTCATGTCATACTGGCCGTCCAGGATCTGGAGAAATTCTTCTTTCCGCTTTGCGTCTAAAGAGCCTACCGCATAATCTTCCAGCGCGCCCTTAAAACATCTGATGATTCCCTTTACGAAGCTGGACTCATCTTGGAAGACAGAGGTGGTCAGATCTTGAAAGTCAAAGAACAGTACCAGGTAATCTGTCTTCAGATAGTCGGCTAGAAGGAGCAAGGTGGTCGTTTTACCGTACTGCCGGCCGCGGTTGATGATGAAATAGGTACCTCTCTCGATGTATCGCTCTTTTATGGTCTTCAGGCGCTGGTCGAGGTTTACCATATAATGGATATCAGGGTTGCACTGGCCTTCTGTATTGAAATACTTCATCCTGTTCCTCCCTTTCTGCATTGCCATTGAGACGGGGTGTCCGGTAGATTCATTTTAACATTGTGTCTGGATGCTGTAAAGGTAAAAGCAGGGGAAGATTTGTGGGGATTGGGGCTATAAGACAAAAAAGTTCGCCTTAGTGGTATGTAAGGCGAACTTTTTATTATATTTTACATCTTAAAACAAAATTCATTATAATGCAAGCCTAATTTCATTTTTCTCATTATTTGGAGATTCTGACATTTTTGATGGATTTTAGCATAATTCTCTATGTGTTTTGCTGAATTTTACTGTTTGAACAGGGCATATCTGTCCATCAGGGAACCTCTTCTTCTTTTTGTACCTGGAATTTCATGAATTTTACAGGACGAAAAAAGTTCGCCTTACATACCACTAAGGCGAACTTTCCAGAGGGTATGACAGGGCACTGCGGTAGCTGATGTTGTTGGATTAGCCTGGAACGGACGCATTTTGAGCCAGGTAGGGCATAGGTTCTGATTGCAGGTGAGCGCTGATGGCAGAGAGGTGGAAGATATCAGGGATGGCCAATGTGGAATGCCATAGGAGGCAAAAGCAGCTTCCTGTGAAAGAGTACACTAGAAAGCAAAGGCAGCTTTCTAGTGTCAAGTATTATGATGAAATGCGCAGGCTTGGCTGCTTCACCGTGCGGGATGTGGCTGATATGGTGGACGAGCAGTCCACCGTCACCTATGTGGTGAACGATTACCAGCGCAGGGGCTATATCGACCGGATACACCGCAACCTCTATGCCGTGATGGACAGGAATACAGGCCAGCCGGTGCTGACGCGGTATCAGATTGGCAGCAGGCTCTTCCCGGATGCATATATCGCCCTCTACAGTGCTTTCGAGGCCTGGGGATATGCGCCGCAGGCCGGTGGCGAGGTGTATGTAGCCACGGAGAGCCGATTCACGGACTTCCGGTATAATGGGGTCTTCTACCGCCAGGTGAAGCGGAGGGAGGCCGACATAGAGCAGGTTGGCGGCGCTATGGTGACCGGCCTGGAGCAGACGGTGGTGGACAGCATCCACAATTGCGACAAGGTCGCCGGGCTGGAGAGGATAGCGGAGTGCATCATGCGGCTGCCGACGCTGGATCCGGACAGGCTACTTAAGTGCCTGGAGAGGTATGGGAAGGGGTTCCTTTATCAGAAGTGCGGGTATGTGCTGGAGCAGTTACAGAGTTATGTGAAGCTGCCGGAGAGGTTCTACCGGGAATGCCGGGAGAGGTGTCCGGGGACAGTGCGGTATGTGGGGAAGGGGACGGGGGAGTTGGTGTATTGTAAGGGGTGGGGGATTTATGCGCCGTATCTTAATGTAGAACAAATATGATTAAGACATTATCTTTTATAAATCCTAAACTAGAGGGAGGTTCTCGTATGCAGCATGTATTTATAGTTAGTGTAGCAGTAATAATAGGCACGACAGATAGCAGGGAGATATCAGCGTGAAAGATGATGGGGATAAAAGCGTGTGGATTACATGAAAGAAAAAAGTTAGGAGCATGGATGTATGGAAGCACAGCATGTATTTCTGGTGGGTGCTAAGGGGCTTGCTAGTTACGGAGGTTACGAAACCTTTATAAATAAGCTGACAGAATACCACAAGAACAATGGCAGAATTAAATATCATGTGGCCTGCAAGGCGAACGGCTCCGGCTGTATGGATCCGAAGAAGACTGAAGGCGCGGTGATGCTTTCAGACCATGAGTTTCTGTATCACAATGCTCACTGCTTTCTTATCCACGTTCCAGAGAAAATAGGTTCAGCACAGGCAATCTATTATGATGTGGTTGCTTTGAGGGAATGTATTCGGCTTATTAAGGAACAGAAGATAAAGCATCCTATCGTCTATATCATGGCCTGCCGGATTGGATTATTTATGAGGCGCTTCTACAAAGAAATCCACAAACTGGGCGGAAAAGTTTATCTTAATCCGGATGGACATGAATGGATGAGAGCCAAGTGGAGTAAACCGATTCAAAAGTATTGGAAGATATCAGAGCAGATGATGATTAAATGGTCTGATTTTGTAATCTGCGATTCTATTAATATTGAGAAGTATATCCACAAATGCTACGATGGAAAGGGTATCAAAGGAAGAAGTCCAAAGACTATATATGTTGCTTACGGTGCGGAAACCCGGAAGAGCAAATTGGCCGATGACGATGAAAAGCTGTTGGCTTGGTATAAGAGCAAAGGAATAAAGCCACATGAATATTAT
>NZ_CAPDXS010000083.1:21793-23972 GCF_948601915.1 uncultured Acetatifactor sp.
TGTCGTTGGCCGTTTCGTTCCTGAGAACAATTACGAGACGATGGTTCGTGAGTTCATGAGGAGCAAGAGCAAAAAGGACTTTGCAATCATTACGAATGTGAATGATAAGTTTTTGGAGGAGCTAGAGAGTAAACTGCATTTTAGAGCCGACAAGAGAATTAAGTTCGTCGGTACGGTGTATGCCCAGGAATTGCTGAAAAAGATTCGAGAAAATGCGTATGCGTATTTTCACGGGCATGAAGTGGGTGGGACGAATCCGAGCCTTTTAGAGGCGCTTGGTAGTACAGAACTGAATCTACTTCTGGATGTGGGATTCAACCGGGAAGTAGGGCAGGAGGCGGCTTTGTACTGGAACAAAGAGGATGGAGACCTAGCAAATCTGATTGACCAAGTAGACGAAATGGATAATCAACAGCGGAGCGAATATGGTCTTAAAGCCAAAGAACGTATTAATAGCGCATATAGCTGGCAGCTTATTGGAGAGAAATATAAGAGAGCGTGGCTGAAATGAAAATTACAGTTGTCATTGTGGTTTGCAACAAGGATTTCAGTCAGTCCTCTGTTTGCGAAAATATCAGGCCAAAGGGAGATATAGACGTAGTTGTAGTTGATAATAGTACTTTAGTAAATCATAACAGAGAGTATTGTGAAAAGAATCAGATTGGCTATTATTCAATGAATGGAAACAAGGGGCTGTCAAAGGCATATAATGCGGCAATTGATATGTTTGCTGAAACAGACGTTATTGTGCTTTTAGATGATGACACAGATGTTACTTCAGATTACTTTGACAATCTTAAGAAAGAATTGGAAAATCGGCAGGATGTAGATATATTTGTTCCAATTATAAAAGGGCAGGACGGAGTCATCTATTCACCGAACAATTACAACTTTCTAAAAAATAAACTTGTAAAATCGCCGATGATAGAAGTAAAACAGAAGAGCTTTAATGCGATTTCGAGTTGCATGGCTATTAGGATGCGAGTATTTGATAATTATAGATACAATGAGAAACTATTTGTTGACGAAATAGATCACTGTTTCTGTAGGGAACAGAGGGAACTCGGACGGAAATTTGGAATTCTTAATGTAGAAATAAACCAGAATTTCCATCAGAGGGGAGAAGGTATCTCTGCGTCATCTGCTTGGAATAGAGTAAAAATTCGAATTGTAGATATATTCCGGCATGCAAGATTGATGGGTGGGGGAAAATATATATTTTGGGCATTCATAAAATGTAACAGTCTTGGTGTTCAAATAGGAAAGAAGAGCAAGTCGCTGAAGGTAATGATTAAATCAGCTTTATTGAGTACTAAACTTATATTTGCAGATAGGTAGGATTAATACGAATGAAATCGGTGATTGTAATTATGTCCACATATAATGGGAGTAGCAATGTGTGTAGGCAACTTGATTCTATTTTTCGCCAAAAAGGTGTTGAAATATCTGTTGTTATACGTGATGATAATAGTAAAGATGACACGGTTGAGGTGCTAAAAAAATACGCAAAAGCCACTGGTAAAAAGATAAAGGTAATAACTGGAATTAACGAGGGATATGCAAAAAGTTTTTGGGATGCATTGCGTATGTCTGGTGAAGCAGACTATTATGCATTCTCTGATCAGGATGATGTATGGAAAGATGATAAACTAATAAAATCCATCACCCCTATAGAAGAAAGTGCATTTGTCGGACCTAAACTTGCATATTGCAGAATGCAGCGTAGCGATAAAAAACTCAACCGGTTGGATGAACAGGTGCGGGTGTTAAGACCTACACAGCTGTCAAAAAAAATATGCCTCACTCAGACATATAATTATGGAGCTGCAACTATTTTCAATGGAGAAGCGAGAGAACTTATTTGTAGATGTTGGCCGGACAGGGGGGATGTACCTCATGATTTGTGGGCAGGTTTACTATGCTATTGGTTTGGCGAAGTGTTCTATGTTGATGAAGAATTATATTATTGGATAAGATATGAGAGCAGTGTTACTGGTGAGGGGACAAAGAAGTCTGGGAAGCTATACAGGTTGAAAGAGAGTTTAAGGAAGAAGTCCTATCCGAATGTGGCAAAATATATTCTTGATTACTATTCTGAATTAGTATTAGATGCAGATAGGTCTTTTTTGAATCCCAGGAGGGTACATTCCCCGATGCTTGCATCGCAACAAACTTTTCC
>NZ_CAPDXS010000084.1:0-20484 GCF_948601915.1 uncultured Acetatifactor sp.
AGATATGAGGAATCAGACATTGAAAGAAGGAATGATAAATGTTGCAAAGAAAATGCTGGAAGATGGGACAATAACGCTTGAAAAGATTGCGGAATTTGTTGGCCTTTCAGTTGATGAAGTGAGAAAACTGAAAACAGACCAGAATATGTAAAGGGCACTAATGAGCCAGGAATCTAAAAAACAGGTTCCTGGCTCTATTTTTTTGCCCTGAAATGTAAATTTTCTGTGAAATTGATTAAAAAGTCCTTTACAAAACGTCACTGGGGATGCCTTCAATTCTTTCCTGAGCGGCAGCCGGGGTTTCTGCGAACTGCGCTCCGGGGCAGGGCAGCGCGTCTATTACGGCATTTTCGACCATGACATACCGGGGGACGATGCGGGTTCTTTCCATGGCTCCGAGCTGTGGTTTATGTTCGACTCCCTGGGCAACAGTTGGAGGCCTTTTGAGGGAAAGCATTATGACCTGGCCCGGCAGGTGACCTCCTACTGGACGAATTTTGTGAAGAATCTGGATCCCAACGGCAGGGACTATAACGGAAATCCGCTGCCGGAGTGTCCGATTCTGGATTTCAGGCTCGCTTTCGGGAAAGAAGTTTTTGCGGACGGACGTGCGCAGGAATCCGCCCGATAAGCCGTGCAGGTGCAGCGTCCGGACAGGGTACGGACGCTGTTTCTCTGATGCCTGAAGATAGGCTCCCTTTCTGCCTGTTTGGAAATTTCTCGAAAATTATGGCCATGATGTCTATGGAAAAACGGGGATATATGGTACAATATCTTTATTCGAGACATGGAGATGCCGTATGGCAGCCATAAAAAGAAAGGAAGAGGAAAAATGAGCATCACATTGGCACAGGCAAAGGAGAAACTGAAAAAGTACGGTCAGGAGCATGTCCTGAAATACTACGACGAGCTGTCCGCGGCCGGACAGGCGGCGCTGCTGGAGCAGATAGGGGGCTCCGACATGGACATCCTGGACTCCTGCAAGCATCAGGAGGAGCTGCTGGAGCGGGGCGTCATCACTCCCCTTGCGGCCATGGAGCTTCCGGAGATCGAGGCCAACCGGGAATCCTTCACCGCCACCGGAATCGAAGCCATCCGGGCGGGCAAGGTGGCCGCGGTGCTGCTGGCAGGAGGCATGGGCACCAGGCTTGGCTCGGACGACCCCAAGGGCGTGTATAACATCGGCATCACCAGGGAACTCTATATATTCCAATGCCTGGTGAACAACCTGACGGAGGTGGTGCGCCAGGCGGACACATGGATCCATCTCTTCGTGATGACCAGCGACAAGAACCATGAGGCCACCGTGAAGTTCCTGACGGAGCACGAATTTTTCGGCTACAGCGCGGAATACGTGCATTTCTTCCAGCAGAAGATGGCCCTGGCGGTGGACTATGACGGAAAGGTATATATGGAGGAGAAGGGCAAGATGGCCAGCTCCCCCAACGGCAACGGCGGCTGGTTCGTCTCCATGGAGGACACGGGGCTGGTGGATCTGATTCACAGGGAGGGCATAGAGTGGCTCAATGCCTTCGCGGTGGACAATGTGCTCCAGAGGATCTGCGATCCCTGCTTCGTGGGCGCTACGATCCAGAGGGAATGCGTGGCAGGGGCCAAGGTGGTGGGCAAGGTCACGCCGGACGAGAAGGTGGGGGCCATCTGCTTGGAGGACGGCAGGCCCTCCATCGTGGAATACTATGACATGACCCAGGAGCTGATGGACGCCAAAGACGCCCAGGGCAAGCCCGCCTACCACTTCGGCGTCATCCTGAACTACCTGTTCAATGTGGAGGAGCTGGAGCGGATCGTGTCCCAGAGCCTGCCCCTGCATGTGGTGGAGAAGAAGATTCCCTATCTGGACGAGGTCGGTGAGCTGGTGAAGCCCCAGGCCCCCAACGGCTATAAATTCGAGAACCTGATCCTGGACATGATCCACCAGACGGGGAGCTGCCTGCCCTTCGAGGTGGTGCGGGAGAAGGAGTTCGCCCCCATCAAGAACAAGACCGGCATCGACTCCGTGGAGAGCGCCAGGGAGCTGCTGCGGCAAAACGGCGTGACCCTGTAGCATACCTGAGGCGCCCGGGCGGCGGGAGAGGGTATCATATAACATTTCGACAGATTCTCTAAACATATGAATATTGAGAAAAACGGCTTTTTAGGGTAATCTGGAAATGTAAAGAAAACAAATCACAATAAGCGCGGCAAGCCGGGGGACAGCCTGCGGGGCCCGTGCGGAAAAGAGGATGCTATGAAGATTTTGGTGACAGGCGGCGCCGGGTTCATCGGCAGCCACACAGTGGTAGAGCTGCAGCAGGCAGATTACGAAGTGGTGGTACTGGACAATCTGAGCAATTCCAGTGAGAAATCCATGGAAAGGGTGGAGGCGATCACCGGGAAGAAAGTCCCCTTCTACAAGGCTGACATCCTTGACAGGGAGGCCCTGGAGGAGATCTTCTCCAAGGAGGATATCGGCGCGGTCATCCACTTCGCGGGCCTGAAGGCAGTGGGCGAATCCGTGCAGAAGCCCTGGGAATACTACGAGAACAACATCGCGGGCACACTGACGCTGGTGGACGTCATGAGGAAGCACAATGTGAAGAACATCATCTTCTCCTCCAGCGCCACCGTGTACGGCAACCCCGCGGAGATCCCCATCACGGAGGCCTGCCCCAAGGGAGAGTGCACCAACCCCTACGGCTGGACCAAGTCCATGCTGGAGCAAATCCTCTCCGACATCCAGAAGGCGGACAATGAGTGG
This sequence comes from uncultured Acetatifactor sp., assembly GCF_948601915.1. Taxonomy (NCBI): domain Bacteria; kingdom Bacillati; phylum Bacillota; class Clostridia; order Lachnospirales; family Lachnospiraceae; genus Acetatifactor; species uncultured Acetatifactor sp. The sequence continues at coordinate 2,759 of NZ_CAPDXS010000084.1, forward strand.
AACGTGATCCTGCTGCGCTACTTCAATCCCATCGGGGCCCACAAGAGCGGCACCATGGGCGAGAACCCCAATGGCATCCCCAACAACCTGATGCCCTATATCACCCAGGTGGCAGTGGGAAAGCTTCCCCAGCTGGGGGTCTTCGGGGACGATTACGACACCCCTGACGGCACGGGCGTGCGCGACTACATCCATGTGGTGGACTTGGCCGTAGGCCATGTAAAAGCCCTGAAGAAGATTGAGGAGAAGGCCGGACTGAAGATCTACAACCTGGGCACAGGCACCGGCTACAGCGTGCTGGATCTGGTGAAGAACTTCGAGGCCGCCACAGGGGTGAAGGTGCCCTATGCGATCAAGCCCAGGCGGGCCGGGGACATCGCAGCCTGCTATGCGGACGCGAAGCTTGCCAGGGAAGAGCTTGGCTGGACTGCCGAGAGGGGCATCAAGGAGATGTGCGAGGATTCCTGGAGATGGCAGAAGAACAATCCCAACGGATACGAGGGCTGATTCCCTATTGCTTTAAGGTAATAATGGAATGAAAAACAGAAAACAGGGGAGACACCGGCGTAAAACCGGTGCCTCCCCTGGCGTTTGCGCGCTGCCTCCTGCATGGCCTTCCACAGGAATCTCACAAGACCCCACAGGGCCTATGCTCAGAGCTACTACATTGATGCAGTCACGCGTCTGTGGATGCTCCGGAGCAATTGATTCGCCAGTCCGGCGCGCCTGCAGATGCTCCGGCATGTCCTCAGAAAGAGGAAGAGGAATATTCTTCGGTTATTTCGGTTATGCCCTCGCCTGTCACATCCTTCGGAACCGCCTCCCGGATCTTCCGCGAGGTGTCCGTAATGAGCCCCAGGAAGGACTGGTCATAACGGGAAAAGCCGATGCAGAGGACTTCGCCTTTCTCTCCGATGACATCCAGGGAGATGACAGGATCGTTTCCGGAGTATCCCTGGCAGTTGTATTCCACCCGGTCTATGCCGCCGTCCATGAGCCCGCTTGTCCGGACCTTCTCTTCGGCAAGGGCGGCATATGCGCTATAGTCCTTCTCCAGGGCGCTGTCCGGCTCAAGGGAGGGGGAGGCGTCCAGATGCCTGCTGTGGTCGATGCTGAAAAGCTCTCCGGTCACTGCGTCTATCAAGTAGTTCCACCTTGTGCTCTCAGGGGTCTGGGCCTCTTCAAAAAGCACGTCCGCGGCCCAGAAAGCCCGGGGAAAGGTCACTGTGCCCGGACTGTACATCATGTAGACATAGGCGCCCTCCAGATCCAGCCCGTACAGGCTCTCCAGATACTGTGCGCCCTTTTGGGCGGCTTCTTCCATGGTCAGGTCCAGCTCCGTGGGCGTCCCGGTATTGAGGCGGTCCATGCTCACATGGTAATCCGCTTCCTTCCGGTTCTCCTTTTTGGCTTCAGCCTCCGGCTGCCCGGCCGCGGACACCTGGCTGGCGGACACCTGGTAGCTGGTGGGGACTGTCTCCACCGTCCCGGCGCTGGCCGCCATGGCCGTCTCGGCCGCTGCGCTGAAGAGGAATGCGCCTGCGCCGATGATGGCGAATGTTGCTGCAGTGAGTTTCAGGAAGTTTTTTTGTCTCATAGTGATGCTCCTTTCTTGTTTTGATAGATATACTATAAGACCCCGCTATATCAAAACAATCACGAAGTTTTTATGGAGTTGTAAAAGTTTCCCTGTCATCCTCTGAAAAAACGGAGCCTTGCCGTGGTGCCCTCACCCTTCCGGGAGGAGAAGGTCAGCTCTGCCTGATGGAGCTGCGCGATTCCCTCGCAGATAGAAAGCCCCAGCCCCGTGCCGCCCAGGGCCCGGCTGCGGCCTTTGTCCACACGGTAGAAGGCTTCTTTTATGTGGGACAACTGCTCCGGCTCCATGCCGATGCCATGGTCTTCCACTTCTATTATGATATCGGCCCCTTCCGGACGGGCCCTGACGCGCACTTCGCTTTCCGGCGGGCTGGCCTTCAGGGCATTGTCTATCAGGTTATTGAGCAGGATCGACAGCTGGTCCATGTTCCCTCTCAGCAGGAGGGACCGGGGCATGGCATAGGACAGCCTTATCCCTTTCTCCGCCGCCCTGACGTGCATGACCTTTTCGGATCCTGCGAACAGTTCGGCTACATCGCAGTCTTCCTCCTCCGGCGCGCTGTTCCGCAGCAGGGCCATGTCCAGGAGCTGATAGGCCATGCTCTGGAGGCGGCTGCACTCCGACATGATGAACTGGGTGCATTCGTAGCGGTCTTCTTCCGGAACGGAAGCTTTTTGGAGGTATTCCGCATATCCGTAGATTGCCGTCAGGGGAATCCGCAGCTCATGGGAGAAATTGTCGATGAATTGCTGTTTCTGTCGGGCAATGTCCTGGAGCTGCAGGATCTGGGCCTCCACCTGCTGGGCCATGAGATTGAAATTGTGGGCCACGCTGGCCACCTCGTCCTTTCCCTGGACCGGAAGCCTGCTCTTGTAATTTCCCTCCGCTATCCTGGCGGAAGCGCTTGAAATCTGGGCCAGAGGGCGGAAGAGGAGGTTCAGGAACTGAAAAAGGAAGAACGCCATGACGGGCATCACCAGGGCCCCTGCCAGAAAGAGGATGTTCTTCGTATGGCGCCAGGTAGAGACGGCCTCATCCAGGTTCCCCATGTACAGGAGCCCATAGTCCTGCCACGGGGCCGGAAAGCTGCCATAGACCAACAGCACAGGGGGAGTCCCGTCCTCCAGGCAGACCAGCCGCTCCTGCCCATGGCCTGTGTCCGGCGGAGGGTTCGGAACTTCCCGGGGCAGGGCGCTTCTGTAGATCCATTCTCCGGAGAAGGCCACAGCCAGCCCGTCCTCCCTTCCCTGGAGGTAGTGGGTGTAAGTGCGCATCAGCCTGTCCATGCTTTCCGCCGCGGGGATCCCCCGCTGTTCCAGGGCCTGCATGTCCCCGATCAGGGACGACGCGATCACATAATGCTCTGCCAGGCATCTCTCCCGGACAGCGGAAAGCTTGCTGTTCAGGATGACAAGCGAGGCGATTAGGATCATGGAGTTGAGAAATATCAGAAATAGGATCAGCACCGCGAAGAAAGTCCGTTTTTTCATTCCGGAACCTCCAGCCGGTATCCCAGCTTGTACACGGTCTTGATGTAATCTTCCAGGTGCAGCTTGTGGCGCAGCCTCTGTATGTGGACGTCCACGGTGCGGGTGCCTCCCTCGAAATCATATCCCCACACCATGTCCAGAAGCTTCTCCCTGGACAGGGCGATGTTCCGGTTCCGGATCAGCACCCTCAGCAGCTCGTATTCCTTGGGCGTGCATTCGATGACCGTTCCTTCCAGGAAAACCTGATGCCTGTGGAAATCGCATCTCATGGAGCCCAACGTGAAGTCCGTCTCCTCCTTCTTCGTCCGCCGCAGCACGGTCTCCACCCTGGCCGCCAGCTCCAGCATCTGGAAGGGCTTGGTCAGATAATCGTCAGCCCCCATGGCCAGCCCTTTCAGTTTGTCGGACAGCTCGCTCTTGGCCGTCAGGAAGATGGCCGGCGTCCCACCGGCCCTTTCGAACACCTGATAGCCGTCCAGCCCGGGCAGCATGATGTCCAGCACGATCAGGTCGAATGACCCGCTTTCCAGCAGGCTGACCGCGGTCGGCCCGTCGAAAGCCTGGGTGCAGCGATGCCCCGTCAGGCACAGGTTCCTCCGTATCAGTTCATTGATGGAAAACTCATCCTCTACGATCAGTATGTCAGCCAATTTCGTCCCCCCTTACAACAGGAATCTTTTGCAATAGTATATCACGGCAATGTTTCCAAGTTGTAAAGGGCTGTCGGCGATTTTCCAGGCTTCTTTCAGGCCACATAACAGTACATAAAGATGAAATGGCACAGGCTCCCTGCCATCACGAACAGATGGAACACCTCGTGGGAGCCGAACTCCCTGTGCCTGGAATTGAACAGGGGGAGCTTCAGGGCGTAGATGACCCCGCCCACGGTATAGATGATGCCACCTGCCAGCAGCCACAGGAAGGCCGCCGTGGACAGGGTGTCGAAGAGCCTGCCGAACACCAGCACGCAGACCCAGCCCATGGCGATGTAGATCGCCGAGGAGAACCATTTGGGACAGGTGATCCAGAAGGCCTTGACCAGCATCCCCGCCAGGGCGATGCCCCAGACCAGAGCCAACAAGGTATATCCCAGCTCCCCGCCCAGCACGATCAGGCAGACCGGCGTATAGGATCCGGCAATCAGCACGAAGATCATCATATGGTCCAGCTTGCGGAAGATGCGCAGATACCGCCCGGTCAGATTCACCGAGTGGTAAGTGGCGCTGGCGCCGTAGAGCAGTATCATGCTGGCCATGAAGATGGCCATGGCGATGAAATGCTCCCCTCCTGAGGACACGCCCGCCTTTACCAGCAGCGGCACCGCGGCGAATACCGCCAGCATCATGCCGATGAAATGGGTGATTGCGCTTCCGGGTTCTCTGATTGTGATCTGCATATGGATACCTCCTGACTTCGTTTTTACGGATATAAATATTATCTGCCATAGATGCAAAAACTATGATAAGATTATTGGAAATCTATAACATAGTTTTCAAAACCATATCTTGATATATCATATTATACTCAGTCAGGGAGAAATGTCAACCTCAATCTTCCTCGATTACCTGGATTTCCAGATAATCGAAATCCACGCCGTCCACGAAATTGTCCTGGGTGAACCTGGCCTTGCCCAGGCGCTTGAAATCCGCTATGGTCTTGTCCAGCCAGATCGGCCTGGAGAGGTCGAACTGATAGCACACCTCGTCCAGCGCCCGGAAGACCTTGTGGGTGCGGGTATCCGCGCTGCCGTCCGCGATGCAGGTATCCTGCAGCATGTGGTTGTCCTTGAAAGTCCTTGCCCATAAACGAAACATCTTATTCCCCTTTCCATATGTAGGATCTCCCTGTCCGGCAGTCCTGCCGCGGGATGCCTCTATGGTAATTATGGTAATTGATTTCCGGTTTAAAAGCAACCATATATTTCGCGGCATATTTTTGAGGGAATGGCCATATATATGAAAGGTACGGCATTTGTCGGCCGGATGGACAGTTTTTGAAAAAAGGATAAATTTTTTGTGAATCATATATATTTGTATTGGAATCTATGGTATACTATCCTTAATTGTGGCAGGAAACGGCCGGACAGTGGCGAACGACATGGGAGACTGCAGACCTGGTATGCGAGACATGTGACGGAAGAAACAGACCCGGAAAAAGGAGTGGACATGGAATTGAAGGAAGACAATGGAGACGGAGTTGACAGCTGGAAAGAAGTGACTCTGATTTACAATGCCGCGCTGAAGATGATGGAGACCAAGATGGAAATACTCAACGATGAGTTCCAGCATGTCCATCGCTACAATCCCATCGAACATATCAAGGCCCGCATCAAGACTCCGGAGAGCATCGTGAAAAAGCTGAAGCGGGACGGGCATGAATCCACCATTGACAACATGGTGAAATATGTGAACGACATAGCGGGCATCCGCATCATCTGTTCCTTTACCTCCGACATCTACCGCATCGTGGACATGATCAGCGAGCAGCGGGACATCAAGGTCATAGGGGTAAAGGATTACATCACTTTCCCGAAAGCCAGCGGGTACAAAAGCTATCATATGATTGTGACGGTGCCAGTATATCTGTCGGACCGGACAGTGGATACGAAGGTGGAAATCCAGATTAGGACGGTAGCCATGGATTTCTGGGCCAGCCTGGAGCACAAGATCCACTACAAGTTCGAGGGGGACGTGCCGGAGAACATCAAGAACGAGCTGGTGGAATGCGCCAGGATGGTGTCGGATCTGGACATCCGGATGCTGAAGCTGAACGAGGAGATACTGGCGATTACCAGGGAACGGGGAAGATAGGATTTTCGGAAGGTACAACTGTCCGCTGTGGACAGGTCAGGAGGAAGACAGATGGATATGTTTATGGACAAGCTGGCACAGAAGCTGACAGCGCAGGATATCATCAAGGCCAATACCGCGGCGGACGTGGAGGAGCTAAACAGGCTGAAGAACCAGATAGCCGAATACAACGAGTGCCTGGTGAAGCTGCAGAAGCTGATAGACGACGGAGCCGCAAGGCTGTCCGGCATGAGGGCGGAGGAGAGCGGGACGGCCCGGGCCCTGGAGGAGAGCGCGGATAAGGCAGAGGCCCTGCGGCAGAGCGTGGAAGGGCTGGGGAGACAGATAGCGCAGCAGCAGGAGCGGCTGGAGGGCACGGAGAAGGCCGTGGCGGGGAAGGTGGACTCCCTGGCCGGGTATGCGGGAGAGAAGCTGGAGGCTTTGTCCGGGACTACGGAGAGCCGGCTGGAAGCCCTGCGGGACCGGACGGAGGCCCTTGCAGGGACCCTGGAAGAGAAGCTGGAGGCCCAGGCCGCGGCCACGGAGGCCCTGAACGCTTCCGTTGGGGAGAAGATAGACCAGTTGTGCGGCCAGCTTGAGGCCCAGGCCAGCGGCGGCCTGACGGAGCGGCTGGACACGGTGGAGGAGAACGTGCACAAGGAGTGCGTGAAGGTATACCGCAACGTGCAGGCCGTGATGGTGGAGGAGAGCGGCAGGCAGGGAGAGGCGCTGGCCCAGGCAAAGGCGGACGTGGCGGGCGTCAGGGGGAAGCTGGGCGCCGTGCTGGGCGTCTCCGTGGCGGCCATGGTGATTTCCCTTGCGGGCCTGGTGCTCCAGATACTGGACGGACTGAACATCAAGCTGTTCTGAGACGGACAGGCCAGGGGGAAAGCGGAGGCATATGGAGAAAGAGATTTGGAAGCCCGGAAACATGCTGTATCCTTTGCCGGCAGTCATGGTGAGCGTGACCGATCCGGGCGGAAGGCACAATATCATCACGATCGCCTGGGCGGGAACGGTCTGTACCAATCCGCCCATGGTCAGCATATCCGTCCGCCCGGAGCGGCATTCCTTTCGGATCCTGCAGGAGACAGGGGAATTCGTCATCAACCTGACCACCAGGGAGCTGGTGTACGCCACGGACTACTGCGGCGTGAAGAGCGGCAGGGACGTGGACAAATTCAGGGAGCTGGGACTGACGGCGCTGCCAGCCCGGGAAGTGAGGGCGCCTCTGATTGGGGAGAGCCCCGTCAATATAGAGTGCAGGGTGCGGACGGTGACGCCCCTTGGCTCCCACCATATGTTCCTGGCCGATGTGGTGGCGGTCCACGCGGACAGGCGATATATGGACGAAAGGAATAAATTCCACCTGGAACAGGCTGACCCAGTGGTCTATTCCCATGGGGTCTATTATGCATGTGGAGAAGCGCTGGGGACATTTGGGTTCAGCGTAAAAAAGGGATGAGACCGCCGTGTGGGAGAGCCGGATGACACAGTTTGCGCAGAGAGTGTTCACAAAGAGAGTTCTGTACCTGATATGCTTCATGGCACTGAACCTGATCGAGTTCCTGAGGGCCACCCAGGCGGGGAACATCTGGAAGGCGGCGGCCAACTGCACGGGGCCGGTGATGATGGTGCTGATCTTCAGCGCCCTGCCCCTCAGGGAGCTGGCAGACCGCTTCAACAGAATCTACGTCCTGCTGTGCGCCGCGGCCATGGTGGCAGTGCATTTCTACTGGACGGCCCACCAGGGGGAGATTCTCTGGGGAGAGGCCCAGACAGCCGTGCTGAACGTGTGCTGGATCGGAATCGCGGTCAGGTATTTCTTCCGCAGGGTCATCGTGGAGAAGGGTTCCGCGGACAGGATACCCTTCCGGCCGGGGCTTACCGGCTGGCTGTGGATCGCCCTTTCCGTGCTGATGATCGCTTCCGTCAGCGAAAGGTGGTGGCCCCTGTGGTTCCTGCTGATGTTCGGCTGCTTCTATCTCACGGAGTTCTCCGGGAAGGACTGGGAGATGCTCTGGGAAGGCATGATAGACGGCACGATTCTGTCCTTTTTTGCCATACAGATCTACGCCTACGGCTTCAGGCCCTATGATGAGCTTCGTTATAAGGGGGCCTTCAGCAATTCCAATATGATGGCGCTCTATTACCTGATCGTCTACCTGATGTGCCTGTTCCGGCTGCACACGCTGGAGATGAGGAAGGGCGACCGGGGATGGAAGCTGCTGTTCCTGACGGGAGCAGGAGGGATGCTTTCCTTCCAGCTGTTCACCATGGGCAGGACGGCATGGGTGGCTTCCTTCGTGGTGACGGTGCTGTATGGAACTGTGGTGATGCGGGGGATCTGGCGGATGTGCTGGCCGCGGATCCTGTGCAGGGGGGCGGGTCTGCTGCTGGCTGCGGCGATGACGTTCCTCCCCGTATACGGCACCATACGGTGGTTCCCTACAATCCTGCACCATCCGGTCTGGTATGAGGGGGAATATTCGGTGGCAAGGGTGCATTCCTTCGATTCGCCGTTCTCGGAAAAGTATGTGGAGCTGGACGAATTCATGGAGGCCCTGCTGGGCAGGATCCTCCACACCCTGAATCTCGTGCAGCGGGGCGATCCCCTGGTGTTGCGGGCCCACGCCGCCGTGGACATGGAGAATCTGGAGCAGGTGGACCTGGTGGAGACGACGTGGACGGAGGACGTGGCGCTGCGCACCAGGCTTACAATTTATAAGACATACTGGGACAATCTGAACTGGTTCGGACACGGGCTGGATCAGGGCTACTACCTGATCGGGGAGGAGGCCTATATGTCCAGGCATGCCCAGAACCTGTGGCTGCAGATGGCGTACACCTACGGAATCCCGGCGGGCGTCCTGTCCGTGGTCCTGTCCGTGGCGGTGCTGTGGGTGCAGGGGAGGGGCATGATGCGCCGCAGGGAGGATCCCTATGCCGTCATCCCCTTCTTTGTCTGCGTGGCCTATCTGGTGTTCGGCGTGATGGAGATTGTGTGGAACCCGGGGCAGCTGATCATGTTCCTCGTCTTCTTCGTACAGCATGGCACTGCACGAAAAAGCGGCTGCATAGTATAATATGTCCCCCAAAGGGACACCCTACAGACAGGGCATACTGTCAAATAAGCAAAAATAAAAAGCAAAAGTGGAAGATTTGGGAAAACTATGGAAAAGAAGAAAAGCAATCATAAAAGATACAGATTTACATATATTAAAGCTACGGTAGGCACTCTCTTCCTGGGACTGCTCTTCCTCAAGGGCTACACGCCTTTCGAGGAGACGGGAGAGAATTTTTTCCATATCCAGGTGAACGGACAGGATGTGGGAACCCTGGGGGAGAAGGAGAGGATCGACGAGCTCCTGCTCCAGGCCAGGAAGAACGTGGCCTCCGGCAGCGACGAGCTGGTATTCATGAAAGCGGACATGGTAGTGGTGGGAGAGCAGGTCCTCTGGGGAGAGGTGGACAGGGAAGAGGATGTGGCCGCCCGGATGGAGGAGGCCCTGCGGGCCAGCGTCCAGGAGACCCTGCACCGCTCCTACACCCTGAAGGTGGACGAGTATACCATCAACCTGGCCAGCCTGGAGGACGTGCAGAAGCTCCTTCAGGCCGCCATCGATAAATACGGCAATGACGGGAAGTTCACGATCGCGCTGAAGAACGACGAGAACCGGGAATTCAGCATGCTCACAGCCCAGGTGGAGTCGGCCAGGGCCCAGGAGGATCAGGAGTGGCTTGCCTATACCCAGGCCGGCGTGCAGGCCGTGTTCTCGGATATCACCGGGGAGCAGACGGCTGACCGGAAGGAGAGCTTCGAGGATTACGAGCTGGGGATCCGGAGCATGGATTTCGCGGAGGACGTGGAGATTGTGGAGACCTATCTCCCGGAGAGCCAGTTGACGGACCTGGAGCAGGCCATCAATCTGGTGATCATGGAGCAGGAGACCCCCAGCGTGTACGAGGTGGCACAGGGGGACACCCTGTCGGAGATCGCCATCAAGGTGAACATCCCCATGGACACCATCGTGGAGATGAACGATGCCCTGGAGGACGTGACGTCCACGCTGCAGATCGGCCAGGAACTGCTGATCACAGTGCCGGAGCCGGAGCTGTCCGTGGCCAGGGTGGAGGAGGAATATTACGAGGAGATCTATGACGCGGACATCGAATATATCGAGAACGACGCCTGGTATACCAACCAGACAGTGGTGCACCAGAAGCCGTCTGCGGGATACCGCAAGGTAGTGGCCGATGTATCGTATCTGAACGACAAGGAGATCGGCCGGGAGATCCTTATGCAGGAAATCGTCATGGAGGCTGTGCCGAAGATCGTGGAGCGGGGGACCAGGATCCCGCCTACCTACGTCAGGCCCATCTCCGGAGGAGTCCAGACCTCGGGCTTCGGAAGGAGGTCCGCGCCTACCAGGGGAGCCAGCTCCTACCACAAGGGAATCGACTGGGCCACGCCTACGGGCACCCCTGTCTACGCATCCTGCGGCGGCACGGTGGCCAAGGCCGGCTGGGGAAGCGGCTACGGCTATGTAGTCTATATCAACCATGAGGACGGAAGGCAGACCCGCTACGCGCATCTGAGCAAGGTGCTGGTCAGCGCGGGCCAGACCGTGAAGCAGGGAGACCGGATCGCCCTGAGCGGGAACACGGGCATCAGCACAGGCCCCCATCTGCACTTTGAGATGCTGATAAACGGTACGCAGGTGAATCCGCTGGATTATCTGGATTGAGGAACCGGAATGCATGTTCTGTTTACAAACGAGGGAAAATGTGGTAAGATAGGCTTTGTTTGAAAATGGCAGGATAAAAACTTGACCTTGGACAGGGGACAATCAAATGGAACAATACGTAATCAAAGGCGGGAATCCGCTGGTGGGCGATGTGGAGATAGCGGGCGCGAAGAACGCGGCGCTTCCTGTCTTCGCGGCAGCAGCCATGACGGATGAGACTGTGTATATAGACAACATTCCGGATGTGCGCGATATGGACGTGATGCTGGAGGCTATGGCCAGCACGGGCGTCACGGTGAAGCGCATCAACCGGCACAAGGTTCTGATCAACGCGGGGAATATCCACAATCTCACAGTGGAACATGAGGGATGTAAGAAAATCAGAGGCTCCTATTACCTCCTGGGGGCATTTCTGGGAAAGTATAAGCAGGCGGAGGTGGTCCTACCCGGAGGCTGCGACATCGGCAGCCGGGCGGTGGACCAGCACATCAAGGGCTTCCGGGCCCTGGGCGCGGAAGTGATCATCGAGCACGGGCTGATCAAGGCCAGGGCAGAACGGCTGCGGGGCAGCCATATCTATATGGACAAGGTCAGCGTGGGGGCTACGATCAATGTGATGATGGCCGCCACCATGGCGGAGGGCCTGACCATCATCGAGAACTGCGCCAAGGAGCCCCATGTGGTGGACGTGGCGAATTTCCTGAACAGCTGCGGCGCCAATATCAAGGGGGCCGGTACGGATGTGATCAGGATCCGGGGCGTGGAACGGCTCCATGGCACGGAGTATGCCATCATCCCCGATCAGATCGAGGCGGGCACCTTTATGTTCGCCGCGGCGGTCACCAAGGGGGACGTGACCGTGAAGAACGTCATCCCAAAGCACCTGGAATCGGTGACGGCCAAGCTCCTGGAGATTGGATGCGAGGTGGAGGAGGCGGACGACTGTATCCGTGTGGTAGCCGCCAAGCCCCTGGCCCATACACAGGTCAGGACCCTGCCCTATCCGGGCTTCCCCACGGATATGCAGCCCCAGATGACGGTGGCCCTGGCCCTGGCGAAAGGGACCAGCATCGTGACCGAGAGCGTATTTGAGAACCGGTTCAAATATGTGGACGAACTGGTCAGGATGGGTGGCGACGTGAAGGTAGAGGGAGGAGACACGGCCATCATCGACGGCGTGGAGAAATATACGGGAGCCAGCATCACTGTGCCGGACCTCCGGGGCGGAGCTGCATTGGTGATTGCGGCGCTGGCGGCGGAGGGCTGCAGCATCGTTGACAATATCAAGTATATTCAGCGGGGCTATGAGGATTTCCACATCAAGCTGCAGAACCTGGGGGCGCAGATCGAGATGGTGGAGACGGACAAGGATGTCCAGAAATTCAGGCTCAAGGTGGGCTGAGGGCCAGGCTTTGTCCGGCCAGATCATAGAGGATAGGAACGGGTCTTGTCATTGGGTGATAAGGCCTTTTTGGATCATAGCCAAAGTATGGAGAGGCGGTGAGATCTATGCGGCGCAGCGCACGTCAATGCCTTATGCCGGCAATGCTGCTGTCACTGTTCGTGGGCGGATGCGGCGGCCCTGCCGCACCGGAGGAATCGTCAATAGGAAGCGCGCCGCCGGAGAGCACGTCCCAGGTCTCCCTGGTGGTGGAGAATCCGGAGTACGAGGCGGCTCCCAAGGCCTCCGGGGCCTCGGATGAGGAAGGGGCCGGAGACAAGGCGGATTTTACGCCCTATCAGGCTCCTGCGTTCGCGGATTCCGCCTTTCATGCGGAGCACGCCCAGGGAGACGGGCAGGTGCAGGTGGATCTGGAGCATGCGAACGAGGGCTACATAGGGGTTTCCGGCCAGTCTGACACCCGCCTCAAGCTCCAGGTGTTCATCGGGGAGATGGAGTACCGGTATAATGTGCCCGCGGACGGTACGCCGGTGATATTTCCCCTTCAGGAGGGGGACGGCACTTATACCATCAAGGCCATGGAGAATGTGGAAGGCACGAAATACAGGCCCCTCTTTACGCTGGACTGTCAGGTGAAGCTGGACGATGAGTTCCAGCCCTTCCTGCGCCCCAGCGCCTACGTGGACTACAGCCAGGACTCGGAATGCGTGAAGCTGGCGGCCGAGCTGGCATCCCAGGAGGAGGACGCGCTGGGAGTGGTGGGGGCGGTGTTCGACTATATCTGCGAAAATGTGGTCTATGACAAGGAGAAGGCCCAGGCGGTGCAGACCACAACGGGCTACATGCCAGTGCTGGACGATACGCTGCGGACGGGGAAGGGCATCTGCTTCGACTATGCCTCCCTTGTGGCCGGGATGCTGCGCAGTCAGGGAATCCCTACCAAGATGGTCTTCGGCGATGTGTCGCCGGACGATATCTACCATGCCTGGAACATGTTCTATACGGAGGAGACCGGCTGGGTGACGGTGAAGTATGAGGTGAAGGCGGGCAGCTGGAACAGGCTGGACCTGACCTTTTCGGCCAACGGCGCGGACAGCTCCTTCATCGGGGACGGCGGGAATTATCTGGATGAGCTTTACTATTGAAGATTCGGATCTGGAATCATGGATCCGGAAGCAAGGATTGGGATATGGGGCGGTCGGCGCGACCGGTGACCGCCGCAGAAGGAGGGGCGCTATGAGACGTGGGAAACTGGACAGTCTGGGAGTCAGTGCATTCTGTGAGAGCATGGCCATGATGGTGCAGTCCGGAATCCAGATGGACGAGGCCGTGGCATTGCTGAGATCCGGCAGCGGCCAGGGAGGCCCTTTGGAAGAAGGACTTGTAATCATGCAGGCGGAGACGGAGGCCGGCAAGGGGCTGTCCGCCGCCATGGAGGCCACGGGGCTCTTCCCGGAGTATTGCCTGCGGATGGTCCTGGCGGGGGAGAAGGCAGGGCGGCTGGAGGATGTGCTGTTCCAGCTCGCGCGCTACTATGAAGACCAGAAGGCCATGACCGGAAAGCTACAAAGTGCCGTCCTCTATCCGGTGGCCATGCTGGGGCTGATCATCATCGTGCTGATCGTCATGCTGGCCATGGTGCTGCCGGCCTTTACGGATGTGTACGACAGCCTGACGGGAAGCCTGACGGCTTCTGCCTACGGATATGTGAGATGGGCCTATGCCCTCTGCTGGGCGGCATTGGCCGTGATGGCGGCGTTGGCTGTGATACTGGCGTTGGGGTTCGCTCTGTGGAATGCCGGAAAACGGAATTCCGTGGAAAAAATCCTCCACAGGATTCCGGTCTGCGCATCCATCCTGGACAGCCTGGGGATGTTCCGCTTCACGGCGGCGCTGTCCACCTTCCTGGCCAGCGGTGAGATCCAGGACATCGCGGTGGCGGAGAGCAGGAAGATGGCTTCCTGCAGGCCCGTGGAGGAGAGGATTGACCGCTGCGTCAGCCGGATGGAGCAGGGGCACGGCATCGCCCAGGCGGCATATGACGAGCGCCTGTTCGAGCCTGTCTACGGAAGGATGCTCCTGGCAGGGGAGCGCAGCGGCAGCCTGGAATCGGTGCTGCGCAAGCTCACAGGACTGCTGGCGGATCACTGTACGGATTTGGTGGACCGTCTGGTGGGCATCGTGGATCCGGTGCTGTCCGGCGTCCTGATGCTGGCGGTAGGATTGTCTTTGCTCAGCGTCATGCTGCCTCTGATCGGCATGATGAACTCCATGGGATAGGCCCGGGCAGGACGGATTGGATACATAGTCTCGGGAGGTGGAGAGATGTACGTGGATAAGAGAAGGAAGAGATGGCCCGCACTGGCGCTGGCAGCGGCGGGGCTTCTCATGGCTGTCTGCGTGTGGCGCATGGTGCTGCCTGTATCCGGCAGGGACATGGACGGGGAGAGCGTCAGGGCCATGAAGGCCGCGGTGGAGCGCTGCGCCCTGCAGTGCTACGTGGTGGAGGGGGCGTTCCCTCCCAGCCTCGAGTATCTGGTGGAGAATTACGGGCTCCAGATCAACGAGAAGGAGTTCTATGTGAGCTATGACATTTTTGCGTCCAATGTGCCGCCTGCGGTGAAGGTGATCAGCAGAAGACAGGGGGAAGCCGGGTTTTAGGGAGAGAGGAGGCATGGCCTGTGAGACGGAGTGGCGGTTTGGCCGGAATCTATACGATGGCGGTGGCCGGAGTGTTTCTGGCAGGATTTTTCCTGACGGTGGTTTTCGGCGCGCAGACCTACCGGGAGATTGCCGAGGGCCAGAGCCGGAACAATGAGGCCAGGGCCCTGCTCTCCTATATCTCCACCTGCGTCAGGATGAACGATACGCCGGGGGCGGTGCGGGTGTCCCGGGAGGAGGGGGAGCCTGTGCTGGTGATCGCGGACGGCCAGAGCGGATATGCCATCCGCATCTACCGGTATGGGGACAGCCTGGTGGAGGATTACGGGGAGGCGGACGGTGCCTTATACCCGGACATGGCCCAGGTCATCGGAGAGACGGAGGAATTCCGGATCGAGGAGCTGGAGAACGGCGCTTACGCTGTAGTCACGGATGCGGGCAGGGTGCTGTTCGGTTTAAGGAGCGAGAAGGGGGTGGCCGCGGATGATTGAGGATGGCGGCAGAACCGGAGGGAAGCGAACAGGGAGCCGTGGGACGGCTTTTTATATAGAAGCGCTGCTTCTGGCTGCGGTGTTCACGGTGGTGATACTGACGCTGACCAGGGTGTTCGCCTGGTCGGGACAGCGGGGAAGGGATGCGGCGCTGCTGACGGGAGCGGTGCACCTGGCGGAGAACGGAGCGGAGGCAGTGGCGGCATCCCGCAGCCTGGAGGAGGTGCGGGAGCTGCTGGAGGAGGACGGGAACGGGGAGATGCTTGCGCAGGCTGACGGACAGGGCGCTGCGGATGCCGGATTCCCTACCCTGCGGATGCATTATGACGATGACCTGAACCCTGCGCCGGAGGGGACGGTCTGGATGGACATCCAGTGGATACCGGCCTCCGGACAGGACGGGGACGGGGCCTCCCCGGAGGAGGGGCTTGTGAAAAGCGTCATCACCGTGAGCCGGGCGGGGGCACAGGAGCCGGTCTACAGGCTGGAGACAGAGGTGTTCACAGGCCTGGACTTGAGCCGCGACGGATTTTAGGACAGGACAAGGAGGAGGGCTATGAGGCATATACCGATTAAGCTGGGGCCGCTGGCGATGCTGCTGACGGTAATCAGCGTCTGCATGACCACCCTCGGCATCCTTGCGTTTGCCACGGCCCGGGCGGACTGGAACATGGCACAGAAATATGCCGATACGATACAGACCAGATACGCGCTGGAGGCGGAAGGGCAGCGTTTCCTGCAGACCGCCGCCCGGGCCCTCCGGGAGGGAAATGCGCCGGAGGAGCTTGAAAGCGCGGAGAGGGACGATGCGGGCACTGTCTGGAGGACCTTCCAGGAGGGAGAGTTCATGCTGAAGGTAGGAATCGTCAGCGAAGGCGGGCAGCTGCGGGTGGTGAGCTGGAGGATGCAGAAGGAATGGGAGCCGGAGGGGGATCTGAACCTATGGCTGGACGACTGATGTGACAAAAAGTAAAGCGGAAGGGCAGGTATAGCTATGAAATTACAGGAGATTCTGGAGCTGGCAGTGCGGGACGAGGATGTGGCGGACATCTTCCTGGTAGCCGGACTACCGGTTGCAATGAAACGGAATGGCGTACAGACACGGATGGACATGGCTCCGCTGATGCCAAAGGATATCGGAGAGCTGGTGGAGGAGATCTACGCGGAGGCAAAGAGGACCAAAGTCAGGCTGGAGGCCGGGGAGGACGACGATTTCTCCCTCTCCATGTCCAGGCGGGAGAATTTCCCCGGGGGGCGCTTCCGTGTCAATGTGTTCCGCCAGAGAGGATCCCTTGCGGCTGTCATCCGCGTCATCCGCTTTGAACTGCCGGATCCCCGGAAGCTGGGGATACCGGAGGACATCCTGGCCCTGACGGACGATTCCCAGGGCAGGAACAATAAGAACGGCGGCCTGGTGCTGGTGACCGGGGCCGCGGGCACGGGCAAGACCACCACCCTGGCCTGTATGATCGACCGGATCAACAACAGCCGGGACTGCCATATCATCACCATGGAAGACCCCATCGAGTACATCCACAGGCACAAGAAGGCGATCGTGACCCAGAGGGAGATTTCCATCGACACGCCGGGATACTTAAGCGCCCTGCGCTCCGCCCTGCGGGAGAGCCCGGACGTGATTCTGCTAGGAGAGATGCGGGATTACGATACCATCTCCGCTGCGCTGATTGCCGCCGAGACAGGCGTGCTGGTGTTCAGCACCCTGCACACCAACAGCGCTGCGGACACCATCAACCGCATCGTGGACGTGTTCCCGGAGAAGGAGCAGGCCAGGACCCAGTTGGCACAGGTCTTGAAGGCCGTGGTCTGCCAGCAGCTGGTCCCCTCCACCATGGAGGACGGGGAGGGCAATCAGATACGGATTCCGGTCTTCGAGGTGATGAAGTCCACGGACGCCATCCAGAACATGATTCGGGAGAACAAGGTGAACCAGCTTGGGGCTGTCATGCAGGCCGGCGTGAACGAGGGCATGTGCACCATGGACGGGAATCTCCTGCGGCTGTGCCGGGAGGGGAGGATTACCAAGTCCACGGCGCTGAAATTCCGCACCCATTACGGATACGAGTACATGGAGAAGAGGCTTGGGGAGAACTGATTGTCAATTGACCGCCAGGATAAAAATTCCTGTTGACAAAGGGATTGATTCGTAGTAAAGTATAGGACGGATAGAGGATAGCAGAGGACAGCAAGGCATATCCTCCACAATTTCATATGATTTCTCTTATTCAGAGTCGGTGGAGATACATAGGATCGATGAAGCCGCGGCAACCCCATTGAGGAAGGTGCCCACCTGAGCGAGTGTTTTTCGAACAATAAGAGGATTTGACATCGACAGATTAGAGTCCGCTCATTATGGAAGAAAGGCATTCCATGATAAGCGGACTTTTTTGCTGGGATATCTTGACAGGCCTTTGCGCAGAATGGAGCTGTGCAAGGAGGCAGAAAGGAGAGGATATGGAAGAAAAGCATTCCATGGAAGAAAAGCATTCCATGGAAGAAAAGCATTCCATGGAAGAAAAGCATTCCA
>NZ_CAPDXS010000084.1:20584-23846 GCF_948601915.1 uncultured Acetatifactor sp.
TGGAAGAGGGGCATTCCATGGAGCACAGGATTATTTCCGGACGGTATGAACTGGGAACCGAAGAACAGAAAGCGGGATACCGTCAGCTGTTTGGGGAAGGGGACATACGGCATAAATTCGATCTGTACTTTCACTGGTACAATATCGTCCACGAACTGGGGCATTGCCTTCTGGAGGATTGGGGGATAGAAATGCCCAATGTCCAGGAAGAAATGTATGTGAACGAGTTTGCCGTAGCGTATTGGACCCAGGCGGACGAAGGGGAGCGTATGGGAGAACTGAGCAGGCTTCTGGAGGCTGCGACGGGTGCCCTGCCGCCGATTGTGCCGGAGGACATGGGATTTGAGGAATATTTTGAAAAGATATGGAACACTGGCCAGTTGGACAATGCTGTGACATATGGGTATTTTCAGCTGAACAGTGTGCGGAAGGCCATGGAGAAAGGCTCTGACCTGGCCACCGTGCTGAAGAGGGCAGGGATTGAGGCGGATTTGACGGCTCCTATGGAGGCCTACCGGGGAGAGGTAAGCGCAGCCCATGCGCAGGATGTCCTGGAATGCGCGGTGGAGAATTTAAAGAGGCTGAAGCTTCCTGTGCCTCGAATCAGGGTCGAATTGGTGGAGAATCCATTGATTCAACGCTGCGTATGAGTGCCATGCTACATCCGCTATCCTTTCCCGCAGGCAAGGGCGCCTGGTTCATTGCCTGAAGGAATATATGGTGTACAAATTGTTTACATATTTCATTGTTTGGGATAAAGAAAGGAAGAGAAAAATGGAAAAACATTTATTTACATCGGAATCAGTGACAGAGGGACATCCCGACAAGCTCTGCGACGCAGTGTCGGATGCCATCCTGGACGCCTGCATGGAGCAGGACCCCATGAGCCGCGTGGCCTGCGAGACCGCCAGCTGCACCGGCTTCGTACTGGTGACAGGTGAGATCACCACCGCGGCCAACCTGGACATCCCCGCCATCGTCAGGAAGACGGTGAATGAGATTGGGTACAATGACTCCAAGGTGGGATTCGACGGCAATACCTGCGCCGTGATGGTGGCCCTGGACAAGCAGTCCCCGGACATCGCCATGGGCGTGGACAAGGCCCTGGAGGCCAGGGAGGCCCAGATGACCGATGAGCAGCTGGAGGCCATCGGCGCGGGAGACCAGGGCATGATGTTCGGATATGCCACCAATGAGATGCCGGAACTGATGCCCTACCCCATCGCTCTGGCCCACAGGCTGGCCAGACAGCTGACCAAGGTCCGCAAGGACGGGACGCTGCCCTACCTGCGGCCGGACGGCAAGAGCCAGGTGTCCGTGGAGTACGATGAGGACGGAAAGCCCATCCGCCTGGAGGCCGTGGTGCTCTCCACCCAGCATGACGAGGCCGTGACCCAGGAGCAGATTCACGCGGACATCAGGAAGCATGTCTTCGACCCGATCCTGCCGAAGGAGCTGGTGGATGAAGATACAAAGGTCTTCATCAATCCCACAGGCCGCTTTGTCATCGGCGGGCCCCAGGGCGATGCGGGCCTCACCGGACGCAAGATCATCGTGGACACCTACGGCGGAGCTGCCCGCCACGGCGGCGGCGCCTTCTCCGGCAAGGACTGCACCAAGGTGGACAGGAGCGCCGCCTACGCCGCCCGCTATGTGGCCAAGAACATCGTGGCTGCAGGCCTGGCGGAGAAATGCGAGATTCAGCTCTCCTACGCTATCGGCGTTGCCCAGCCTACCTCCATTATGGTGAGCACCTTCGGCACAGGGAAGGTGAGCAATGAGAGGCTGGTGGAGATCATTCGGGAGAACTTCGACCTGCGCCCCGCGGGCATCATCAAGATGCTGGACCTGCGCAGGCCCATCTACCGCCAGACCGCGGCCTACGGGCATTTCGGCCGGGACGATGTATCCCTGCCCTGGGAGGCTACCGACAAGGCGGAGGCGCTGAAAGCATATTTGGCCGGGAGGTAACCGGATATGGAGAGACAGGGGTATCTGGACGGAATCAAGGCAATGGGGGCTCTCATGATCGTGAGCCTCCACACCATGAGCAGCACCATGAATGCCGGAGGATTCTATATTTCCGATGCATACAGTAAGGGGGCATGGATTCTGCACCAATTTCTGTTTGCAGCGGTGCCTATGTTCATCATGGCTACCGGCGCAGGGTTTCTTGCGGACGGGCGCCTGCTGGGATACAGGGAGATGAAGGGGCATATCGGGAAGATTGTCTGCTGTATCTGCTTCTTCGGATCCGCGTTCTATATGATACGTATGTTGGTAGAGGGGGAAGCCTTTGGGGCGGCATCGCTGGTGCGTGCGGTTCTGGAGGATTATACCTGGTCGCATATGTGGTATCTCTACCGGCTGCTGGGCCTTTATCTGTGCATGCCGCTGCTCTCCGCATTCATGTGGGGGGGCGGCGCTGGGATCGACTTGCGCTTGCCGGGATTTTGCTGACCTTTACATGTATTTACCCCTATGTCTGTGGGAGGATAGGGCTGTACCCCGCAAAAATAATGCACTTCTCGGACACCTGGATGTTTTATGCGGTTGCGGGGGGATATCTGGGCAGCCTGCCCCAACAAAGCTGTAAAAAGGGCAGATGGATTCCCGGCCTGGGGGTAGCGCTGGGGATTTTGGGTGTTTATCATTACGGGGCTGAGGGCTATACTCTGAACGAGGAACATCCCGCGCTGTTGCTGCTGGCGGTGAGCATCTTTGCCATGGGAAAATGTATGGCGGGCGGCAAGGCATCTCCCGCCTGGCTTGCAGCCCTGGTGAAGACCATGCTGGGAGTATACATCATCCATCCCGTATATATCCACCTGTGCCTGCGGCTGGTGAAATTCAATCCGCAGCACCATATGCCGGCGCTGACCCTGCCGCTGACGGTGGCGGCAATCTACGCGATGTCCGTGATGACGGTTCATCTTTTGCGCAGGATTCCGCCTGTGAGGAAATATCTGTTGTAATGGTTCAAAGCTTCCCGGTCTGTCCCTTTCAGGGCAGGCTGGGAAGCTTTTTTACATTATGGAAGTGGAAGACGAAAACCCTTCAAACCATCTGCGGGATGAATTTGAAGGGTTTTTGCTTGGAGGTTTGCGTCCAAGTAAGAGATGTTAACTGGGCAAAGAGATGTTTCAGATTTGGGAGAATAGATAAAAAAGATACGTGTTAGTCAATAACTGTGTTGGTTTCAGTTTAAGTCCGTTTTATGGGACTCAAAAAGTTATAGCATATGATTATCCAATGAAATGCG
>NZ_CAPDXS010000085.1:0-22825 GCF_948601915.1 uncultured Acetatifactor sp.
TGTGAGCTTCGGGGTATGGACGGCAATAGGACACGGCTGAAGATCAATCTGTACAAGCTGGCGGATCCGGAAAAAGAGACCATCTTTGAAAACTGCGTGGCGGATGTGAACATTCCCGTGGGGGAGGTGTTTACTTCCCCCGTGCTGAAGGGCACAGAGGGAGTGCTGCATGTGAAAAGGGTCTTTCTTAACGGGCTGGAATATAAGAATCTGGAGATATCTTTTCAGGACGGCATGATCAGCGGGTATTCTTGCGACAATTATGACAAGGATTTTCTCTATGAGAACATTCTTTTCCGCCACGAGACTCTTCCCATGGGAGAGTTCGCCATAGGCACCAACACCACCGCCTATGTGGCGGCCAGACGGCTGGGGGTGGAAGCGAAGCTTCCCATTTTGATTGCGGAGAAGATGGGACCCCATTTTGCGGTGGGGGATACTTGTTATTCCCATGTGGAGGAGATACGGGTGTACAACCCCGACGGCAAGGAGATCGTGGCCAAGGCCAACGAGATATCGGATCTTCGCAGGGAGAATCAGGCAAAGGCTTATTTTAACTGTCACACGGACATTACGATTCCCTATGACGAGCTGGGGGAGCTGGCGGCAGTGGGGAAAGACGGAAGCCGTTATGTCATCATCAATGAGGGCAGATTCGTTCTGCCGGGCTGTGAGGAGCTGAACAAGGCCTTTGAGGAGGGGTGAGCGCATTCAGGGGCGGCAGCAAAAAACAGTTGCACATAAGGCTGTGTTTTAGTAAACTAGGAATATAGGGGTCCAGATGGACAGCCGTACCAAAGAGGGGCCATCGGACAGAGAGCGCTGTCAGGTGGGACGGGATAAGAAATCGGGAATCAACTATTTAAACGATAAGGAGGACATCATGGAGAGGGACGAAATGCAGAGGGAAGGCATGACTGGCGCGCCATGTGTAGGCATAGTGATGGGCAGCGATTCCGACATGCCGGTGATGGCGAAGGCAGCAGACATTCTGGAGGAGCTTGGGGTGCCCTATGAGATGGCGATTATCAGCGCCCATAGGGAGCCGGACGTATTTTTTGAATATGCGAAGAGCGCTGAGGAGAAAGGCTTTAAGGTGATCATCGCCGGAGCCGGCATGGCGGCTCATCTGCCGGGCATGTGCGCCGCGATCTTTCCTATGCCCGTCATAGGCATTCCCATGCATACCTCCTCTCTGGGGGGCAGGGATTCGCTGTACTCCATCGTGCAGATGCCCTCCGGCATCCCCGTGGCCACAGTGGCCATAAACGGCGGCGCCAATGCGGGGCTTCTGGCCGCGAAGATCCTGGCCACCTCGGATCCGGCCCTGCTGCAGAGGCTGAAGGACTACAGCGCCGGGCTGAAGGAGCAGGTAGTGGCCAAGGACGCGAAGCTGAAGGAACAGGGCTACAAGGCCTATCTGCAGAATAAATAAGAGAGGACGAGCCCGCCCGTGCCGCCGGAAGGCCAGGCAGGGGGCGGGAGACAGGCAAGGGGGTAAGCGAATGGATTACAAAAAAGCGGGAGTGGATATTGAGGCAGGCTATCGGTCCGTGGAGCTGATGAAGGCGGACGTGAAGGCCACCATGCGCCCGGAGGTGCTGGGCGGGATTGGCGGCTTCTCCGGCGCGTTCTCCATGGAGGCAGTAAAGGGCATGGAGAAGCCCGTGCTGCTGTCTGGCACGGATGGCGTGGGCACTAAGCTGAAGCTGGCGTTTTTGATGGATAAGCATGATACAATCGGCATCGACTGCGTGGCCATGTGCGTGAACGACGTGGCCTGCGCCGGAGGCGAGCCGCTGTTCTTCCTGGACTATATCGCCTGCGGCAGGAACATCCCGGAGAAGATCGCGGCCATCGTAAAGGGCGTAGCGGAAGGGTGCAGGCAGGCCGGGGCCGCGCTGATCGGCGGCGAGACGGCGGAGCATCCGGGCATGATGCCCGAGGATGAGTACGACCTGGCGGGCTTCGCGGTAGCCGTGGCGGACGAGAAGGACCTGATTACAGGAGAGGGGATAAAAGAGGAAGACGTGCTTGTGGGCATAGCTTCCTCCGGCGTGCATTCCAACGGCTTCTCGCTGGTGCGCAAGGTGTTCGAGATGACCAGGGAGAGCCTGGACACCTACTATGAGGAGCTGGGCGGCACTCTGGGCGAGACGCTGCTGACCCCCACGAAGATTTACGTGAAGGCCCTGAGGGCCGTGAAGGAGGCGGGCATCCGCGTAAAGGGTTGCAGCCATATCACCGGAGGAGGCTTCTACGAGAACATCCCCAGGATGCTGCCGGAGGGCATCCGGGCCGTGGTGCAGAAGGACAGCTATGAAGTGCCGGCCATCTTCCGGCTTCTGGCGGATAAGGGAAATATCGAAGAGCAGATGATGTACAATACTTACAATATGGGCCTGGGCATGGTGCTGGCCGTTTCTCCGGAGGACGCGGACAGATGCCTGGAGGCCCTCCGGGCCGCGGGGGAGACCCCCTATGTGGTAGGGCACTGCGCCGCCGGGGAAAAGGGAGTGGACATATGCTGAACATCGTAGTGTGCGTGTCCGGCGGAGGCACCAATCTCCAGGCCATCCTGGATGCCATGGACAGAGGGGCGGTCACCAATACCCGGGTGCTGGCGGTGATCAGCAACAATGCGGGGGCCCGGGCGCTGGAACGCGCCAGGGACCGTGGGATAGAGGCGAAGGTAATCTCCCCCAGGCAATACGCCGACAGGGAGGCGTTCAACCAGGGCTTTACGGCGGAGATGACAGCCCTTTCCCCGGATCTGATCGTGCTGGCCGGATTCCTGGTGCGGATTCCGCCCCAGATGGTGGCGGCCTTCAGCGGCAGGATCGTCAACGTCCATCCCTCCCTGATCCCCTCCTTCTGCGGCGTGGGCTACTACGGGCTGAAGGTGCATGAAAAGGCGCTGGAGCGCGGGGTGAAGGTCACCGGGGCCACGGTGCACTTCGTCAACGAGGGCATGGACGAGGGCCCGATCATCGCCCAGAAGGCAGTGTACATAGAGGAAGGCGACACGCCGGAGCTCCTGCAGCAGCGGGTGATGGAGCAGGCGGAGTGGATTCTGCTCCCCCAGGCCATAGACGATATCGCGAATGACAGAATACGCATGATTGATAACAAAGTCAGCAGAAGGATGTGAGGTGCGGCATGAAAGTATTGATTATAGGCGGAGGCGGCCGTGAGCACGCCATTGCGGCTAGCATGAGGAAGAGCCCCAGGGTGGACGCGCTCTACTGCGTCCCGGGCAATGCGGGCATCGCGCAGATCGCGGAGTGCGAGCCCTCCATCGGCGCAATGGACTTCGACAGGATCGTCTCCTACGCGAAGGAGAAGGCCGTGGACCTGGTGTTCGTGGCCCCGGACGATCCCCTGGCGGCAGGGCTGGTGGACCGATTGGAGGCGGAGGGCCTGCGGGCGTTCGGCCCCAGGAAGGACGCGGCCATCCTGGAGGGCAGCAAGGCGTTCTCCAAGGATTTGATGAAAAAGTACCATATCCCCACGGCGGCCTACGAGACCTTCGACGATGCGGGAGAGGCCCTGGCCTATCTGGAGCATGCGGCCATGCCCATCGTCCTGAAGGCTGACGGGCTGGCCCTGGGAAAGGGCGTGCTGATCTGCAATACCCTGGAGGAGGCGGAAGCGGGCGTAAAGGAGATCATGCAGGATAAGCATTTCGGCGATGCGGGCAACCGGATGGTGGTGGAGGAATTCCTCACAGGCCGGGAGGTGTCCGTGCTGGCCTTCGTGGACGGCAGGACGGTGAAGACCATGACCTCCGCCCAGGACCACAAGCGGGCCGGGGACGGGGATCAGGGCCCGAATACAGGCGGCATGGGCTGCTTCTCGCCCAGCCCCTTCTATACAAAAGAGGTGGATGAATATTGCCGCAGGTTCATCTATCAGCCCACGGTGGACGCCATGGCGGCTGAGGGCAGGGAGTTCAAGGGCGTCATCTTCTTCGGACTGATCCTGACGGCCCAGGGGCCCAAGGTGCTGGAGTACAACGCCAGGTTCGGCGACCCCGAGACACAGGTAGTGCTGTGCAGGATGAAGAATGACCTCCTGGACGTGGTGGATGCATGTATCGACGGCTGTCTGGATAAAATAGAGTTGGAGTTCGAGGACAACGCGGCGGTGTGCGTGGTATTGGCCTCGGAGGGCTATCCGGTCTCCTATAAGAAGGGATTCGAGATCAGGGGCCTGGGGCGGTTCCGAGGGGAGAGCGATTACTACTGCTTCCACGCCGGGAGCTGTCTGGACGGGGACGGACGGATCGTGACAGGCGGAGGCAGGGTGCTTGGGGTGACGGCGAAGGCGGATACCCTGGGAGAGGCCCGCAGGAAGGCCTATGAGGCCACGGAGTGGGTGGAGTTTGACAATAAGTATATGCGGCATGATATCGGTAAGGCCATCGACGAGGCCTGAGCCGGTCCATGCGGGACAGTGTGTGACGGAAAAGATGGGAGGTGCATACATATGAGTGTTCTGGGATTGTTGGAGAAGTACAACGTTCCGCGGGTATGTAAGGAATGCGGCGGCGTGATGATTTTCAAGGGGGTAGGAGAGTACCACTGCGAGGACTGCGGGGCCGTGGACTATGACGATTACGGAAAGGTGAGAGGCTATATCGAGGCCAACAAGGGGGCTACGGCGGCTCAGATAGAGCAGGCCATAGGGGTGTCCCAGCGCACGGTGAGGCGTCTTTTGAAGGACGGCAGGATAGAGATAACGGAAGGCTCCAAGGTGTTCCTGCGCTGCGAGCTGTGCGGAAAGCAGATCCGCTCCGGAGAATACTGTCCGGAATGCGAGATCAAGGTACACCGCAATCTGGAGGAAAAGCAGAGGGAGATGCTGCATAAAGCCACCCAGGGCTTCGGCCTGGACCAGAAGTCCGAGGAGGGCCAGCGGAGGTTCACCAGAGACAATTAATTGCAAGGAGAAGAGATACATGAGAAGAGCGAATGAATGGAGAAGGAGGCTGCTGGGAGGCGCGCTGGCGCTGGTGACGGCCATGGGCATATTCGCGGTAGGATTCTGCGGGACTCCGCTGACAGGCCATGCCGCCGGGCAGGCCAAGGTGACGGCGCCCAACGGTGCCAAGATCCGGGAGAGCGCAGATACCGCCAGCACCATGGTGGGCGGCGCGGAGAAGGATAAGACGATTCCCGTCCTGGGACAGACCCAGGGGGCTGACGGCTATACATGGTATCAGGTGCAGGTGAACGATACCACCACCGGCTATGTCCGTGCCGACCTTGTGGAGGTGTCGGGAGACATCCCCGCCGTGGGCGCGGGAGGAGAGACAGGCGGTGAAGGGGAGGGCGGAGGCGAGAGCGCGCCGCCTGTGGAGGTGACCCAGGTGAACCCTGTCAACGCTAATGTGTCGGGGGACAACGTGGAGATTCGGGACACGGCCTCCTTGTCGGGGCAGGTGCTGGGGACGGTGCCGGGTGACACTGTAGTCACGGTGACGGGCTATCTGACGGACGCGGAGAACATCACATGGTATCAGGTGAGCTATATCTCCGGCGAGACCCAGGTGAGTGGTTTCCTGATTTCGGATAACTGCGAACTGTCGGAGGATTTGACGCCAATGGGGCAAGAGCCGCCGGAGGCCCCGGAGCCGGCGGAGCCCGCTCCCACCCAGGAGCCCAGTCCATATGAACTTGTAGAGAATAACGGAAGATGGCTGATCGTGGACAATGTGAACGATCCCGGAAACGGCTATCCTGTAGACGAGCTCTTCGCGAACGTGCAGAAGAACGCCCAGGCATACCGCGACAGCGAAGTAAAAGTGAAGAACCAGAAGATCATCATCATCGTGCTGGTGTTCCTGCTGGTGGCCGCGGTGGCAGGCATCGCCTTCCTTGTCTTCAAGATTCGGGAGATGATGGATTCCGCTTACTTCAACGAGGTGGAGAACGAGACCCTGCGCAGGAAGAACGCTTCCGGCGGCCAGGGCAAGCAGAAGCAGCCGGCCATGCATACGGTAGGGCCGAAGGAAGCCCAGCCCAGGGCGGCGGGTGCCCGTCCCGGGGGAAGCGCGGGACGTCCGGCGGGCTCCGGCGGCCAGCGTCCGACAGCCCCGGGCCGTGCTGGGGAGCAGAGGACGGCCCCTGCCGCCGGCCAGAGAGGCATGGGCGGGGAGCGCAGCGCCCAGGGAGGCCAGCGCCCTGCCGGCCGCAGCGCGGGCACGCATCCGGTGAGCGGCACGGCGGGCCAGCGTCCCGCAGGCGGCGCAGCCCGTCCGGCAGGCGCCCAGGGCCAGCGTATGGCCGGAGGGAATCAGCGCATGGCCGGAGGGGAGCAGAGACCGGGAGGTGCCCAGGGCCAGCGTCCCGCAGGCGTCCAGGGGGCAAGGAGGCCGGAGGGTGCGCCGGGCAGAGCGCCCCAGGGAGCCCGTCCGGGCCAGAGCCCCCAGAAGGCCCAGCCGAAGAACTTCATGGCGGATGACGACGAGTTTGATTTCGAATTCCTGAATTATGACGGGAAAGACGAATGAGCAATGTTATAGAAGGCGCAGGAACAGGGAATATTCCGAAAGGGTACTCCCTGTTTTCCTAAAATTTCATTTTTCTTTAGTTGACAGCGCCCTGTGGCTGCTTTATGATAAACGGAGAAATGGAAGAAAGGCATTTCGACGTAAGGAGGCGTTCATGATCATTGAAATCGATTTCAACAGTGAGGAGGCATTGTATCTGCAGCTGTGCAACCAGATTATCATGGGCATAGCCACCTCGCGTTTCAGGGAGGGGGATCCGCTGCCCAGCGTCCGTCAGCTGGCGGATTCCATCGGAATCAATATGCATACGGTGAACAAGGCGTACACTGTCCTGAAGCAGGAGGGGTACGTGAAGGTGGACCGCAGGAGAGGCGCGGTGATCGCCATAGACGTGGACCGTATGGAGACGCTTGAGGCACTGAAGAAGGAGCTGCAGGTGATTTTGGCGAAAGGAAGCTGCAAGAACATTTCAAAGGAAGAGATTCACGAATTGATCGAAGAGATTTATGAGGATTACGCATAACAGGGAACCGATTCAAAAATAAAGCAATGCACAGTTCCCAGGGAATGAAAAGAGGAGTAATATGGGTTCACAGTTTACAGACAGGGCGCAGGAGGCATTGGCTCACGCGTCCAAATTTGCCAGCCGCTTAAAGCAGGGATATGTGGGGACAGAGCATATCCTGGCGGGCCTTTTGAGGGAGCAGACCGGCGTGGCCCACAGGGTCCTGACGGACAATCATGTGGAGCTGCAGCAGGTCCTGGACATGATCAGGGAGCTGATCGCCTTTGACGGCGGCGTAGGATTGAAGGAACGGGGCGGCTATTCCCCCAGGGCCAGGAAGATCCTGGAGGAGGCTCACAGACAGGCGGAGCGGTTCGGCCAGAAGGAGACCGGCACGGAGCATCTGCTGTTGGCCATCATCCGGGAGGGCGAGAACGTGGCGGTGCGGCTCCTGAACACCATCGGAGCCAATATCCAGAAGCTGTACGCGGATACGCTGATCGCCATGGGGCAGGACGGCAATCTCTATAAGGAAGACCTGGGCAGACGCATGCCCGGCAGGGGCCGCCCCTCCACCTTAGACCAGTACAGCAGGGATCTCACGGACCTGGCCAGGGAGGGGATGCTGGATCCCGTCATCGGCAGGGAGGAGGAAATCCGCCGGCTGATCCAGATACTGAGCCGCCGCAGCAAGAACAATCCCTGCCTGATCGGAGAGCCGGGGGTAGGCAAGACCGCCGTGGTGGAGGGTCTGGCCCAGCGCATCGTGGAGGGGAAGGTCCCCGCCACCGTCCGGGGCAAGCGGCTCCTGACCCTGGACCTCTCCGGCATGGTGGCGGGGAGCAAGTACCGGGGCGAATTCGAGGAGCGCATCAAGCGGGTCATCCGGGAGGTGGTTGAAGACGGGAATGTCATCCTGTTCATGGACGAATTGCACACCCTGATCGGTGCCGGCGGCGCGGAGGGGGCAATCGACGCCTCCAATATCCTCAAACCCTCCCTGGCCAGAGGCGAGCTGCAGATGATCGGCGCCACCACCATCGCGGAGTACCGGAAATATATCGAGAAGGACGCCGCCTTAGAGAGGCGCTTCCAGCCCGTGAACGTGGAGGAGCCCACGGAGGAGGAGGCCATCCGCATCCTGGAGGGCATCAAGGCCAAATACGAGGAGCACCACAGGGTGACGATCACGCCGGAGGCCGTGGACGCGGCGGTACGGCTTTCCAACCGCTATATCAACGACAGGAACCTGCCGGACAAGGCCATCGACCTGATAGACGAGGCGGCGGCCAGCGCCAGGCTCAGGGCAGTGGACATGCCGGATAAGCAGAGAGAGCTTCTGGAGGAGATCAAAAAGATGGACCAGCAGATCGAGCGGTCCATCCGCATGGAGGCCTTCTCCCAGGCGGTGGAGATCAAGAACAAGCAGGATGAACTGGTCAAAAAGTTCCAGCGGACCAAGAAGCGCATGGAGAGCCAGGACGGCAATAAGAAATATGCCATCGGCGAGGATGAGATCGCGGAAGTGGTGGCCATGTGGACCAAGATTCCGGTGCAGAAGCTGGCCCAGAAGGAGAGCGACAGGCTCCTGAAGCTGGAGAGCATCCTCCACAAGCGGGTCATCGGCCAGGAGGAGGCCGTGGTGGCTGTGGCCAGGGCCATGCGCAGGGGCCGCGTGGGATTGAAGGATCCCAAGCGCCCCATCGGCTCCTTCCTGTTCCTGGGCCCCACCGGCGTGGGAAAGACAGAGCTGTCCAAGGCCCTGGCAGAGGCCATGTTCGGCACCGAGGAGGCGATCATCCGCGTGGACATGTCCGAGTATATGGAGGGGCATTCCGTGTCCAAGATGATAGGCTCCCCGCCGGGCTACGTGGGCTTTGACGAGGGCGGGCAGCTCTCCGAGAAGGTCAGGCGCAACCCCTATTCCGTGGTGCTCTTCGACGAGATTGAGAAGGCCCACCCGGACGTGTTCAACATCCTGCTGCAGATTCTGGACGACGGCCATATCACGGATTCCAAGGGCAGGAAGGTGAGCTTCAAGAACACTGTGCTGATCATGACCTCCAACGCAGGGGCCCAGCGGATCGTGGATCCCAAGAACCTGGGCTTCGCCGCTTCGAGCGATGCCAGGCGGGACTATGAGCGCATGAAGTCCGGGGTCATGGAGGAGGTGAAGCGCAGCTTCAAGCCGGAGTTCATCAACAGGATAGACGACATCATTGTCTTTCATCAGCTGAACCAGGAGAACATGAAGGACATCGTCGGGCTGCTCTCCGCGAACCTCCATGACCGCTGCCTGGCCCAGATGGATATCAGGCTGACATTGACCGGCGCGCTGAAGGAGCATCTGGTGGAGAAGTATTCCGATGCCAAGATGGGGGCCAGGCCCCTGAAGCGGGCCATCCAGTCCGTGGTGGAGGACGCGCTGGCGGAGGAGATCCTCCTGAAGCGGGTGCAGCCCGGAGACGCGGTGTCCGCGGGCTTCAAGGGCGGGAAGGTGTGCTTCACCGTGAAGGGAGCAGCCGGGAGCTGAGCCATATATGTTATGAAACATTTTAAAAAATCTTGTAGAAAAAGAGTGCGGATTATATTATACTAAGAGAAGGAAGCAGCATCAGCTTTTCAGAATACGATAAAATGCAGGAGGGTTTAGACATGGCAGTGGTGGAGGAGTTGATCCGCAGCGAATCGGACGGCGCTATCAGTTTCGGCAATCATAAGCTGGAGAAGAAGGCCAAGGTGGAGGACTATCAGCACGGGGGGGATCTGCTGAAGGTAAAGACTTACAGGGAGATCACCAAGCTGGAGAAGAACGGCTCCTTCCTCTATGAATCCGTTCCGGGCACCAGCGTCCTGGAGTTCACGGAAAAGCCGGACGGCGTGGAATTCGTGGTAGAGGGGGACGAGGACGCCCAGATCACGGTGGGGCTTGCGGATGACAGGGCCTATGAGGTCTTTGTGGGCGGAGAGAGCATCGGGGCCATCAAGACGCATTTCGGCGGAAAGCTGTCCCTGAGCGTGGAGCTGGAGACGGCGGGCGAGGTTCCCGTGAAGATCGTGCAGATTTAAGGGTACGGACAGGATATGGCAAAGGCGAAGACATCCAATGTTTTTTTCTGCAGCAGCTGCGGGTACGAATCCTCCAAATGGATGGGGCAGTGCCCCGGCTGCCGGGAATGGAATACTTTTGTGGAGGGGCCCGCGGGCAGGGCTCCCCATGGGGGCGGCTTCGGCGCGTCTGCCGACAGGCTGCGCAGGGCCGCCCCCACTGTATTGTCCCAGGTCACTGTCCGGGAGGAGGACAGGCTGGTCACCGGCATCGGAGAGCTGGACAGGGTCCTGGGGGGCGGCATCGTGCAGGGGTCGCTGACTCTGGTGGGGGGAGATCCGGGTATCGGGAAATCCACCCTTCTCCTCCAGGTCTGCCGCAACCTGTCCAGGCAGGGCAGGACGGTGCTCTACATATCGGGGGAGGAATCCCTGGTCCAGATCAAGATGCGGGCGGACAGGATCGGGGAGTTCTCCGAGAAGATGCTGCTGCTGTGCGAGACGAACCTGGCGGACATAGCGGAGATCATCCGCTCCGACCCGCCGGAGGCTGTGGTCATCGATTCCATCCAGACCATGTACAATGAGAACGTGTCCGCCGCGCCGGGCGCAGTGTCCCAGGTAAGGGAATCCACGGCCGTCCTGCTGCAGCTTGCCAAGGGCCTGGGGGTGTCGGTGCTCATCGTGGGCCATGTGACCAAGGAGGGCACGGTGGCGGGTCCCAGGGTGCTGGAGCACATGGTGGACGCGGTGCTGTACTTCGAGGGGGACGGACATGCCTCCTACCGCATCCTGCGGGGGGTGAAGAACCGCTTCGGCTCCACCAATGAGATCGGTGTCTTCGAGATGCGTGAGAAGGGGCTGTCGGAGGTGCCCAACGCCTCGGAATACATGCTGAACGGCAGGCCGGAGAATGCCAGCGGTTCCGTGGTGGCGGCCACCTGCGAGGGCACCAGGCCGCTTCTGGTGGAGATTCAGGCGCTGGTGTGCCACAGCAATTTCGGCATTCCCCGCAGGCAGACCACGGGGACGGACTTCAACAGGGTGAACCTTCTGATGGCAGTGCTGGAGAAGCGCTCCGGCGTGCAGCTCGCCCCCTGCGACGCCTATGTGAACATCACCGGCGGCTTGAAGGTGCTGGAGCCGGCCATGGACTTAGGGATCGTGATAGCCATCCTGTCAAGCTTCCACAACAGGGTCCTCAGCCCGAAGCTGGTGGCCTTCGGCGAGGTGGGCCTAAGCGGCGAAGTCAGAGGGGTGAGCATGGCGAAGCAGCGGGTGGCGGAGGCGGAGAAGCTGGGCTTCGAGATCTGCCTCCTGCCCGCCGTGTGCGCGGAGGAATGCGGCCGGGGCGGCGGAATGAAGATCATAGGGGTGAAGACTGTACAGGACGTGATAGACAGGCTTTTTTGAGGGCTTCCTCGGAAGCCTTCTTTTTGGTGCACAGGCCCTCGGGAGTCTGCCGTCAGGGCAGCCCGGGCCTGTGGGTGGCGGGGAGGGAGGCCCTGCCGGATTTTGATGGGGGACAGGATGGGAGAGAGAGTAAACTTGCGGCTGGAGCCGAATTCAAAGGTGTTCATGTCTCTGCTGAGGTCGGCGTTTTATATCCTGCTGCTGCCGATGCTGATCAGCATCGGCCTGTCTGCCATGTTCATCATGAACATGGAAAAGGAGGCGGAGGGCTTCCGGCGGGTGGCGCTGGAGCAGCTGACCGGCGAGGTGAATCAGGAATTCTGGTCCGCGTACCAGCTGATCAACCGTGTGAAAAATTCGGAGCTGATCGCCTCCTACGCCAAGTCGGATGTGCGGGACTACTGGACGGAATACCAGATCCACAAATATATGAGCAAGGTGCTGGTGGGCACCAACCTGGAGACGGCCTATCTCTATTTTCCGCAGTATGAAATGGTGTTCTCCGTCACCGGGGGGGTAGAAAGCGATTATTTCCATGCGCTGAATTACGGCAACTCCTTCGAGGAGTGGCAGGAGGCGCTGAAGGGCAGATGGAACGGGAATGCGATACAGCTCCCGGGAAAAGGGGCGGAGCGGCGCAACCTTATCGTCAGCAGCGTCCTGAACAGCGGGAATCAGGATCCGCCCGTGGCGATTGCCGTGGAGATACGGAACGAGTATATGAATCAGATGGCTTCCAACTTACAACTGGAAGAGCATGACAAGATACTGATCTACAGCACCAAAGGGGTGATCGGCGCGAACTTCGACGTCTCCGCCCAGGCGGGGCTTTCGGAAATGCTCCAGGGGGTGGGCTGGAAGGACGGCGAGACCATCCGCTGCGACGGCATCACCTATGAGGTCAGGGTCAGGTATTCCAGCCAGTACGGGCTTACGTTCGTCTATGCCTCACCGAAGGACATCCTGCATTCCTCTTTCGCGTTCATCAGGGCCTACTCCGTGGCGGTGCTGGCTCTTTGCGTCATCATTTCCGCTGTGCTGTGCCTGGTCATGACGAACCGCAACTACAACCCGATCAGGCGGATCTTCGGCCTGCTGCGGGAGGGCGGGGAGGGGAACAGGGAGGTCCCTGAGGATTATGACAAGATGGAGCGGTACATCAGCGACTATATCTCCAGGAACCAGAAGCTCCAGAGCGCGGTGATGCGGTATGAGGAGGACTACAGGAAGGTATACTTGGAGAAGGTCCTGTACGGCAGGATCCCCTATCGGGAGAGCATAGAAGAGGGCGGAAGGCTCTATGGCCTGGGGCTGGATGCCCCCTGGTTCGTGGTGGTCCTGTATGAGCTGGCTGAGACATCGGAGGAGCGGGCTTTCGGCATGCCGGGGGAGGCGGGCAGGGAGATGCTCAGAGACTCCCTCAGCGCCTACATCGAGGAAAAGATGGAATATGTGGTCTGCTTCTATATCATCGAGGAGCACAATGGCTGTATCGCGGTCCTGAACGGAGACGGCGGGGACGCGGGAGAGTTCCGGGACAAGGTGTGCCGGGACAATGCCGCGCTTCTGGAGGAGATGGAGGTGCAGGAGGAAATCTGCTGCGAGGGGCATGTCAGCCAGGGGCTGGAAGGGCTGGCGCATCTGTATGAGGGCTATGAGCAGCTGCGGCAGAAGAGGGAGGAGAAGGCCAAGCAGGAGGTGGAGCAGGAGCGGACGAACTCCGAGGGAGGCCTCCATATCGACAGGGTCATAGCAAGCGTGCGGCAGCAGATATCCAATCCCAATCTGTCCGTGGCGGGGCTGGCGGACGGCTTTGAGGTGTCCGCCTCCCATCTGTCCCGGTTCTTCAAGCAGCAGATGGGGATGGGGCTTCTGGATTATATCCATCGCTGCCGGATCGACGAGGCCAAGAAGCTGATGAAAGAGAACCCCTCCATCCGGGTGAAGGAGGTGGCGGACAGGACGGGCTTCTACAATGTGTCGGCTTTCATCCGCGTGTTCAAGAAAATAGAGGACATGACGCCGGGACAATACAGAGAAAAAATATGATCGTTTCACTAACATATCGCACAAAATGAATATGGCATGTCAGAAAATGAACATCCTGCGGAAAAACAGCACAATCAAAGGCTGAAAGATATTGAAAAAGTGATATTTTTACACAATTAATCGCCATATACAAACACATCCTTCGTAAACTATAATGACATTGTGCATGAAGTCAACCTGGCACAAGAAAAAAGGAGGATGTGACATGAAGAGTAAAAAAGTAATTTCTTTACTGCTGATGACGGCATTGACGGCCAGTCTCCTGGCAGGCTGTGGCGGCTCAGGCGATTCGGGCAATGCGGAATCGTCCGCCAGTGAGAAGGAAGAGTCTTCCCAGGCTCCCGAGGAGAGCGGCTCCGGGGAAGCGCCGGAGGAGTCTTCCGAGGAAGCGCCGGAGGAGAGCGAGGCAGGCGATGACAGCAGCGCAGGCGGCGAGGCCAAGTATCCCAGGGACGAGAACGGCTATCCCGATTTGGGTGGCGAGACCATCAGCATCTGGTTCGCCATGACCACGGAGAACGCCGGCGCGGTATCCACCGACATGGGCGACTACGAGGCCGTCAAGGCCCTGGAGGAGAAGTTCAACGTGAATTTCGAGTTCATCCATCCGCCTGTGGGGCAGGAGAGCGAGAACTTCAATATCATGATGTCGGACGAAAAGCTCCCGGACATGATCTTCTGCCGCGGCATCGACAGATTCTATCCTGGCGGCGTGGAGATGGCATACGCGGACGGTGTCCTGTACGACTACACGGATGACATCAATGCAGTGGACACCCCGAACTTCTATAACATGATCAACGGCGATCCCTACCTGATGAAGGCAGTGACAGACGATGAGGGCAGGATCATCCGCCTGGGCGCCAAGATCTGCGGCAGCGAGGAAGCCGACCTGAACTTCATCGGCCCCCTGATTAGAAGCGATTACCTGGCGGCAGCCAATATGGAAGTCCCCAAGACCATCGATGACTGGACCGCCATGCTGCAGGCCATGAAGGACAATGGGGTGGAGTATCCCCTGGCTCTGGACAAGAGCCAGCTGATCTACACGTCCAACATCTTCGCGGGGGCTTACGGCGTATCCGGCAACAGCTATTTCTTGAAGGAGGACGGCAGCGTTGCCTTCGGACCTTACGAAGATGCCTACAAGGACTTCCTCACCCAGATGCACGAGTGGTATGAGGCAGGCTTCATCAATCCCGACTTCGCCAGCCAGGATACGGATTCCATCATGTCCATGGCGGCCGGCGACAGAATCGGCTCCACGCTGATCCATCTGTATACATACGGCGTCACCTACTTCGTCACCACAGAGGGAGACGACCCGGACAAGGTGATGGTAGCGGCTCCCATGCCTGTCCTGAACGAGGGGGATACCAGGAACTTGAGGAGCAGCAGCAGGTCCCTGGGCGACTATAAGTACATCACCGCGGACGCCGAGAACAAGGACGCATGCATCGCCCTGCTGGATGCGCTGTACCTGGAGGACATCGACCTGATGATGGCCAACGGCATCGAGGGCGTGGGCTACACCATGGAAGACGGCGCGCCCGTACAGGCGGCTCTGAGCGCGGATGCCAGCAAGGAAGTGCGTCTGGGAAGCTGCCCTCAGCAGTGGCATGCCTATGAGGATACGGACCTGAACTACATCCTCACCAAGAAGTACAACAAGGGCTGCCAGGACGAGGCTCTGGAGCTGTGGAAGACAGAGGGTACTTCAGGATCCATCTCCAACTTCATCATGTACAACACCGAGGAGTCCGAGACCAGGAGCACCTACAACAGTGACGTGTCCACTGCCGTGGAGGAGTGGGTCATGAAGTTCATCACGGGTCAGGAGCCCATCGACAAGTTCGACGAATTCCGGGAGATCCTGAAGAACGAGGGCCACATTGAAGAGCTGATAGCGATTGAGCAGAGTGCGATGGATCGTTACGACGCAAGGTAGGAAGACGGAAAGGGCACCGGAAGGTGCCCTTTTGTGTTCCGGCCAAGCAGGACAGGAGGGGTGTATGAAAGCTGCAAAGGTCAATAACGGAAAGTTGGAAAAACAGAAGTTCTCGGTGCGGCTGCGAAGGGATTTCAAGGCCAACAAATATATCTATATCATGCTTCTGCCGGTGGTGGTGTATCTGCTCATTTTCAGCTATGCTCCCATGTACGGCATCGTCATCGCGTTCAAGAACTATAAGCCCAGGCTGGGGATCCTGGAGAGCCCCTGGGTAGGAATGAAATATTTCAAGGAATTCACGTCCTCCATGTACTTCGGCAGGACTTTGCGGAACACGCTGGCCCTCAGCGGGCTGAACCTGCTGTTCGGGTTCATGGCGCCCATCCTCTTCGCGGTGCTGCTGAACGAGATCCGCAACATGAGGTTCAAGAAGCTGGTGCAGACTGTTACCTATCTGCCCCACTTCATCACCACGGTCATCATCGCCAGCCTGATACTGGTGTTCACCAACAGCGACGGCTTCATCACCCAGATAGTGAACAGCCTCACCGGACATACCGGGAGCCTGATCGGGGACAAGAACTGTTTCCGGGCGATCTACGTGATATCCGATATCTGGCAGGGCTTCGGGTGGGGCTCCATCGTCTATCTGGCCACCATCGCCGGCATCAGCCCGGAGCTGTACGAGGCCGCCAGGATCGACGGGGCCAACAAGTTCCGGCAGATCTGGCATGTGACGCTGCCCGGCATGCGCCCTACGATCGTCACCATGTTCATCCTGGCCATGGGCGGCCTGATGAGCATCGGCTGGGAGAAGGCCTTCCTGCTGCAGACACCGCTTACCTATGAGACTTCGGACATCATCTC
The DNA here is from genome assembly GCF_948601915.1 of uncultured Acetatifactor sp. NCBI lineage: Bacteria > Bacillati > Bacillota > Clostridia > Lachnospirales > Lachnospiraceae > Acetatifactor > uncultured Acetatifactor sp. The sequence goes on from NZ_CAPDXS010000085.1 coordinate 16,348, forward strand.
CACCTTTGTATACCGGAAAGGCTTCGAGGATGCCAACTACAGCTACTCTACCGCGGTGGGCCTGTTCAACTCGATCATCAACCTGATCCTGGTGACCACGGCCAACAGGCTGAGCCGGAAGTTCAACGAGACCAGTTTGTGGTAATTGGGAAAGTTCGTCTCATGAGGTGTGCGCCGAAGGGACGTTCCCCTTTAGCGCCATCGTGCAGCGATTAAATATAGGAGGAGAAGGATGAAGGAAGAAAACGATAAGAGGATGATAATCGGCACCGGAGAGAAGATTTTCCTGGTAGTCAACAATCTCATCATGGTATTCCTGATGGTGATCACGCTCTACCCGCTGCTCTACGTGCTGTTCTGTTCCCTGAGCGACCCCATAGAACTGGGGAAGGTGTCAGGGCTGATGATAAAGCCTGCCGGATTCAGCCTGCGGGGCTACAAGGCGGTTCTGGATTCCGACAATATATGGTTGGGATTCCGTAATACCATATTCTATGTGATCGTGGGGACATCCTGCAGCATGGCGATTACCATCATAGGCGCCTACGCGATTGCAAAGAAGAATTTCATGCTGAGGAAGCCTGTGATGCTGTTCATCATATTCACCATGTACTTCGGCGGCGGCATGATCCCCACCTTCCTGGTGGTGCAGGGCCTGCACCTGACCAACACGGTCTGGGCCATGATCGTGCCCGGGATGCTGAGCGTCTACAACATGATCGTGCTGCGGACTTCCTTCCAGTCGGTACCGGAGAGCCTGTACGAGTCGGCAGCGCTGGACGGGGCCAACGACTTCACCATGCTGACGAAGATCACATTGCCCCTGTCCAAGGCGGCCCTGGCCACCATCACCCTGTTCTACGCAGTGGGGAAGTGGGGCGAGTGGTATCCGGCGCTAGTGTACCTGCAGAAGCGGAGGGACCTCTATCCCCTGCAGATGTTCCTGCGGGAGCTTCTGGTGAAGCAGGAGGACATGGAGACTTTGCTTGCCAACAATGTGGGCCAGGACGCGGAGGCCTATCTGCTGAAGGAGATCATCAAATACGCCACGATCATCGTGACCACAGTGCCCATTCTGGTGGTGTACCCTTTCCTCCAGAAATATTTCGTGAAGGGCGTGCTGGTGGGCTCCGTGAAGGGATGACGGAAGCCGGGAAGGCCCCGTTTCCAGGGGCTTCCCGGAAAATCCATAAATTTTGTAAAATATACTTGATTATTGGAGGGCACCTGTGTTATAATAGCTTTCGTCGGTAGAAAACGGCGTACAGGGGAATAGTACAATGGTAGTGCGGCGGTCTCCAAAACCGTTGATGGGAGTTCGATCCTCTCTTCCCCTGCTAGGAAAAAGAAGTGTTGATGGGTAGTCCGTTGGTGGCGCTGTCGGCAGTTCTTTTTTTATTTCCGCGGCAGGGCGGCGGCCCGGCGGAAAGGACGAGAATCGGCGAAGAGTTGGAGGGCGGATATGGACGGGATGGATCGGACAGAGAAGGCGGGGCGGGAGAACCGGGAGGAAGAGCGGCTGGAGCTGGCGCTTCAGACCCTGCGGAGCTTCCTGCTGGGGCTGGCGGCCCGGGCGGGAGAGGGAGAGGAGTACGGAGAGCGGCTGTGGCAGGGAATCAGGCAGTCGGCGGGGCTTCTGCAGGAGCTGGCGTACTACCATGACAGGGGAGAGTTCCTGTGCCGGTATGAGGTGGCGGGGTACACACTGGCGGATGTGCTGGTGTGGCAGGTGGATCATTTCAAGCTGTACATGGACCGGCCGGAGGATATGAACCGGTACAGGCAGCCCAGATTGCTTCTGGCATCCTTCGACACCATGCTGCAGATGGAGGAGGATCCGGCATCCTTCGCGGAGAAGATGCGGTGCGAGACGGGGCAGGATATTCTTTAGAATATCCAGACATTCTATGATTGTCCAGATATTCTTTGAATATCCAGACATTCTATGAACGTCCCGGTGTTCTGTACATAAGACAAAAGCACTCGCGATTTCTCGTGGGTGCTTTCATCTATAAAAGGGGAATTCGTCTATTATAATACCTGAAATATTTTCATATGTCAACCCTTTTTTGAGATTTTTCTAAAAAAATTGATAAATTTTTTGTGCTGTACTTTTATGAAAAATGTGTTAAAATAAATTACATATGTGTCATTTTTTTGCATGTCGTTTTTCGCTAGTTTTAAGGATGAGAAGGTGGAAGGTTCTATGGAACAGAATAGCGCAGAGTACCGGCAGCAGATGATAGCGGAGTACAGGGCTGCCGTGGAGCCCCTTTTGAAGTATCTGCCGTGGATGGAGAAGAACGGGGGCCGGACCGTGAGCCGCAACTATCAGGGGAACGGCCTGAGCAAGAGCTCTATCAGCTTTCCCGTGTATGATGCCAATCTGATGAGCTTCGTGAAGGAGGCGGCAGCCTCGCCGCTGATGAACCGCAATTACGTCTATGTATATACCAGGAACCGCATCAGGAGCCATGCCGACGAGAAGCGGCTGATCGACGGGGCGGAACTGAAGGACTGGGAGCTTTTAGGGGGCATTCTGTCCAAATATGTGCTGGAGGGCAGGACGAAGGCCACGCTCTGGGGGGAGGCCATGCAGGAGGGCATTTTCCTGCTGGTGCTCCAGAAGATGCGGGAGATCATCAGGTACTGGGACAAGGCGGGACGTTAGAAGGCTGTGCGGCGGACAGGCTGCAGCAATGGGGGACTGGGGGACAGAATGGGAGACAAATCGGTACAGAAGAGGAAGTATATACTGGAGATGGCCCGAAAGGTATTCGTGGAGAAAGGGTTCAAGAAAGTCACCATGAAGGACATCGTGGAAGCCTGCGGCATCAGCCGCGGGGGCCTCTATCTGTATTTCAGCGACACCGGCCAGATCTTCCTGGAGGTCATGAAGATGGAGAGCCAGGAGGCGGACGATGTGTTCTCGGACAGCATCGCGGAGGACGCCACGGCGGCGGATATCCTGTTCCTGTTCCTGCGGGAGCAGAAGAAGGAGCTGCTGCGCAGGAACGACACCCTGACCCAGGCCATCTATGAGTTCTATTTCCAGAGCGAGCCGGTGAGGAAGGGAAATATGCTCAAGCGCCAGTTCGACTCCGGGGTGAAGATCATGGAACGGCTCATCGCCATGGGCGTGGAGCAGGGGGAATTCTCCTGCGAGGACTGCAGGGGCATGGCCCGGCATATCATGTTCGTGCTGGAGGGACTGGAGATTTCCGCCCAGACCATCGGGATTACCTCGGAGGCTGTGGACAGGGAGATTCTGTTCATCATGAAATTCCTGGGCGCGATAGAGGACAATGCCCAATAAAGGCGGCATAACAGTAGAAATGGATGATATTGCGATTGCAAATGAATGGAGGAGCGTATGGGAAGCGTCAGACGTATCTATGTGGAGAAAAAGAAGGCTTTCGCGGTAAAGGCGAAGGAGCTGCAGGAGGACATCGGAAGCTTTTTAGGGATAGGGGTGGAGGACGTGAGGGTCTTCATCCGCTATGATGTGGAGAACATCTCCGATGAAGTGTTTGAAAGGGCATGCAGGACCGTATTCTCGGAGCCCCCTGTGGATGAGCTCTATCGAGAGGACATTAAGGTTCCCGCAAATGCCAGGGTCTTCTCGGTGGAGTTCCTGCCCGGCCAGTTCGACCAGCGGGCGGATTCGGCAGTGCAGTGCGTCCAGTTCCTGAAGGAGGACGAGGAGCCCGTCATCCGCACGGCGGTCACTTATATGATCCTGGGGGACATCACGGAGGAGGAATTCGCCCGGATCAAGGCGTACTGCATCAACCCCGTGGACTCCAGGGAGACAGGCCTGGAGAAGCCGGATACATTGGTGGCGGAATTCGAGGAGCCCGGGGACGTGGCATTGCTTCAGGGCTTCGCCCGGATGGAGGAGGGGAAGCTGCGGGAGCTGTACGATTCCCTGTCATTGGCCATGACATTCAAGGATTTCCTCCATATCCAGAAGTATTTCGGGGAGGACGAGAGGCGCGACCCCACCATGACGGAGATCCGGGTGCTGGACACCTACTGGTCTGACCACTGCCGCCATACCACCTTCTCCACGGAGCTGACGGAGGTGGAGTTCGGGGAGGGGTATTACCGCACGCCCTTAGAGACCACATACCGCAGCTACCTGGACACCAGGGAGGAGGTCTTCGCGGGCCGGACGGAAGAAGGGCATTCCGGCAAGTTCATCTGCCTGATGGACCTGGCCCTGATGGCCATGCGCAAGCTCAAGAAGGAGGGGAAGCTCTCCGACATGGAGGAATCGGATGAAATCAACGCCTGCTCCGTGGTGGTGCCCGTGGAGATGGACTACAGCGGTGTGGGCGGGCCGTCCAAGGTCACGGAGGAGTGGCTGGTGTTCTTCAAGAACGAGACCCATAACCATCCCACGGAGATAGAGCCCTTCGGCGGCGCGGCCACCTGCCTGGGCGGCGCCATCCGCGATCCCCTGTCCGGCAGGGGCTATGTGTACCAGGCCATGCGCGTCACCGGGGCCGCGGATCCCACCGTTCCCGTGGCGGACACTTTGAAGGGCAAGCTCCCCCAGAAGAAGCTGGTGCGGGGCGCGGCCTCCGGCTATTCTTCCTACGGCAACCAGATCGGCCTGGCCACGGGCTTCGTGAAGGAAATCTACCATCCGAACTATGTGGCCAAGCGCATGGAGATCGGCGCCGTCATGGGCGCTGCCCCCAGGAAGAACGTGATCCGGGAGACCTCGGATCCGGGGGACATCATCATCCTCTTAGGCGGACGCACCGGACGGGACGGCTGCGGCGGGGCCACCGGCTCCTCCAAGGTACATACAGAGCAGTCCATCGAGACCTGCGGCGCGGAGGTGCAGAAGGGAAATGCCCCCACGGAGCGCAAGATCCAGAGGCTGTTCCGCAGGGAGGAGGTCAGCCGCATCATCAAGAAGTGCAACGACTTCGGCGCGGGCGGGGTGTCCGTGGCCATCGGCGAGCTGGCGGACGGCCTGCGGGTGGACCTGGACAAGGTGCCCAAGAAGTATGCGGGCTTAGACGGCACGGAGCTGGCCATCTCCGAGTCCCAGGAGCGCATGGCCGTGGTGGTGGATCCGAAGGACGTGGACGCCTTCCTGAAGTATGCCGGGGAGGAGAACCTGGAGGCCGTGGCTGTGGCCGTGGTGACGGAGGAGCCCAGGCTGGTGCTGAGCTGGCGGGGGAAGGAAATCGTGAACCTGAAGCGGGCCTTCCTGGACACCAACGGCGCGCACCAGGAGACTAAGGTAAAGGTGGACATCCCTGACGAAAAAGAGAATTATTTCAAGCGATACGCCGTTCCTGCGGTGGAGGAGGCCCTGGAAAAGAAAGACGTGAAGTCCGCATGGCTGGCGCTTTTGAACGATTTGAACGTGTGCTCCCAGAAGGGCCTGGTGGAGATGTTCGACGCCTCCATCGGCGCGGGCAGCGTGCTGATGCCCTACGGCGGGAAGCACCAGCTGACGGAGACCCAGGCCATGGTGGCGAAGCTCCCTGTGCTTAGGGGGAAGACGGACACCGTCACCATGATGGGCTACGGCTTCGACCCCTGCCTGTCCTCCTGGAGCCCTTACCACGGCGCGGTGTACGCGGTGGTGGAGTCCATGGCGAAGATCGTGGCAAACGGCGGCGACGCCTCCAAGATAAGGTTCACCTTCCAGGAATATTTCCGCAGGATGGCGGAAGACCCCTCCAGGTGGAGCCAGCCCTTTGCGGCGCTGCTGGGGGCCTATGATGCCCAGATCGGCTTCGGACTGCCCTCCATCGGCGGCAAGGACAGCATGTCGGGCACCTTCAACGACATCGACGTGCCGCCCACGCTGGTGTCCTTTGCCGTGGACATCGCAAAGCAAGGGGACATCGTGACACCGGAGCTGAAGGAGGCGGGGCATAAGCTGGTCCGCTTCCGGATAGAGAAGGACGATTTCGAAATCCCCGTGTACGATGAGACGGCGGCGCTCTATGATTACATCCACCGCCTGACCGGCAGCGGGGTGGCCGTGGCGGCCTATGCCCTGGATGCCAAGGGTGCGGCGGCTGCTGTAGCCAAGATGGCTTTCGGAAATAAGCTGGGCGTAGTCATCGACAGCGAAGTCAAGGAGGCGGAGCTTTTCGAGAACGGGCTGGGAGACATCCTGGTAGAGATAGCGGCAGGAGATGCGGCCGCTTTGCTGGAGTCCGGGTTCGACTGCAAGGTGATCGGTACGGTGACGGAGGAGCCGGCCTTTGTGTACGGCGATGTGCGGATCGGCATGGAGGAGGCGCTGGAAGCCTGGACTTCCAGGCTGGAGAAGGTGTATCCCACCAAGGCGGTGCGGGAGAGTGCGCCTGTGGACAGCAAGTGCTTTAAGGCAGATCATGTATACGTCTGTAAGCATAAAGTGGCGCGGCCTACCGTGTTCATCCCTGTGTTCCCGGGGACGAACTGCGAGTATGACAGCGGGAAGGCCTTTGAGCGGGCCGGG
>NZ_CAPDXS010000085.1:22835-23694 GCF_948601915.1 uncultured Acetatifactor sp.
CCGGGGCGGACGTGGTCACGAAGGTGTTCCGGAACCTGAGCGCCCAGGACATCCGGGAATCCGTGGACGAATTTGAAAAGGCCATCTCCCAGGCCCAGATCATCATGTTCCCCGGAGGCTTCTCCGCGGGGGACGAGCCGGACGGCAGCGCCAAGTTCTTTGCTACGGCTTTCCAGAACGAGAAGCTGAAGGAGGCGGTGACAGATTTGCTGCAGAAGAGGGACGGCCTGGCACTGGGCATCTGCAACGGCTTCCAGGCGCTGGTCAAGCTGGGGCTTATGCCTTACGGCGAGATTGTGGGCCAGAGGACGGATTCGCCCACGCTGACCTTCAACACGATTAACAGGCATATCTCCAAGATGGTGTATACCAAGGTGGTGTCCAATAAATCGCCTTGGCTCCAGGGCGCTGAGCTTGGCGGCGTGTACTGCAATCCGGCCTCCCACGGCGAGGGCAGGTTCGTTGCGCCGAAGGAATGGATAGACAGGCTCTTCGCGGAGGGCCAGGTGGCTACCCAGTACTGCGACCAGGCGGGGAATGTGTCCATGGACGAGAAGTACAATATCAATGGCTCCTACGCGGCCATCGAGGGAATCACCTCCCCGGACGGGCGGTGCCTGGGCAAGATGGCACATTCCGAGAGGCGGGACAGCGCTGTGGCCATGAATATCTATGGAAATCAAGATATACGCATTTTCGAGTCGGGAGTGTCGTATTTCGGATAATGAAAAAGACCGGCATTGATGGCAGAGGCTTGTCAATGCACTCCGTGAGCAAACAGATGGCGCATTAGGAATCCGCAGGTATACTGCATAACGCTGAATACTGCCTAATGTAATCATGCGCTTGAACCGGTCAG